>JAYUWF010000172.1:0-16642 GCA_043753685.1 Herminiimonas sp. | reverse complement strand
CGCTTTCGAGCAAAAGGACATGGCGATCGAGTCGGGTCAGGTAGTGGCCAATCTGCGCCACATCACGATTACCGACGACAGTGGCAGCCAGCCCAGCTGGTATGAGGCGGCCGCTCCGGCGCCGGTACGGCTGCGCGACCTCGACGCAGTCATCATGCGCAAGGATCCGCCGTTCGACATGGAGTACATCTACGCCACGTACCTGCTGGAGCTGGCCGAGAACCATGGCGCCCGGGTCTTCAACAAACCGGCGGCGGTGCGCAGCCACAACGAGAAGTTGGCGATCACGCAATTTTCGCAATTTATCGCGCCCACCCTGGTCACCAGCGATGCGGCCCGCATCCGCGCCTTTCATGCCGAGCATCGCGACATCATCCTGAAACCGCTCGACGGCATGGGCGGCACCGGCATCTTCCGGGTGCGCGACGACGAATTGAACCTGGGCGCGATCATCGAGACCCTGACCGGCAATGGCCACTGGACCATCATGGTCCAGCGATTCATTCCCGAAATCGTCGATGGCGACAAGCGGATACTGCTGATCGGCGGCACGGTCGTGCCGTTCTGCCTGGCCCGCATACCGCAGGGTAAGGAAGTGCGCGGCAACCTGGCGGCCGGCGGTGTCGGCGTTGCCAAGGCGATTTCCGAACACGACCGGGAAATCGCGAGCACCCTTGCGCCGGAACTGGCAGCGCGCGGTTTATTGCTGGTAGGGTTGGATGTCATCGGTAATTACATGACGGAAATTAACGTGACCAGCCCGACATGCTTCCAAGAAATTAAACAACAAACCGGATTCGATGTCGCCAGCCTGTTTATAGATGCCGTAGAGAAAGCGATCTGATCCGCTAGAATACCGGATCCGGAGTTTTTCCCGCCGCGTCGGCGCGGCGGTTTTGTCGGTTCTTTGCCCGATTTCTTGTTCGATTCTTTGTCCGATTCTTTGCCCGATTCATTACCCGATTCTTCGCCCCTACGTCCACACCATGGTTGGTATCCTCCTGTTGACACATGCACCGCTGGGCCAGGCTTTCATCGAAGCCGCCTCGCACGTGTTTCGCACCCGCCCGGAGCGGCTCGATGCGATCGACGTGCGCGCCGACCAGGACCCGGTGGAGGTCAAGTGGCTGGCCAAGGCTGCCATTGCCAGGCTGGACGCCGGTACGGGCGTGCTGGTGATCACCGATGTGATGGGCGGCACGCCATCGAACTGCACCCTGTCGCTGTGCCAGCCGGGGCAGGTTGAAGTCATTGCCGGTATCAGCCTGCCAATGTTGTTGCGTGCAATCACCTATCGCAACGATACTCTGGATGTCGTTGTGGAAATGGCTTTGTCCGGGGGGCAGAATGGCGCCGTCCGGGTCGACAATCGCGTTCGCCTCTCTCCAAACTGAATAAAAAATGATCGAACAAGAAATCGAAATCGTCAACAAGCTCGGCCTGCATGCCCGTGCCTCCGCCAAGCTCACGCAGCTGGCGGCAAAATTCCAGAGCGATGTCTGGATGACCCGCAACAAGCGCAGGGTGAATGCAAAATCGATCATGGGCGTCATGATGCTGGCGGCAGGCAAGGGCGCGAAAGTCACCCTGGAAGTCGAGGGCAGCGACGAGCAGGCATGTTTTGACGCGCTGGCCGAGCTGGTCAACAATAAGTTCGGCGAGGGCGAATAGTCGCGCTACGAACACGGGCTGATACCGATGGCATCCTTCACGCTTCATGGCATTCCGGTTTCTCGCGGCATTGCGATCGGCCGCGCCCATTTGCTGGCGCCGGCAGCCCTCGACGTCAAACACTATCTGATCGATGAACAGCAGGTCGAGGCCGAGGTCCAGCGGCTACAGGATGCCGTGGCCACCGTGCACCGTGAATTGCAAGCCATCTGGAGCAGCCTGCCCAAGGATTCGCCGGCCGAGCTGGGCGCATTCATCGACGTGCATGCGCTGATCCTGTCGGATCCGATGATTGCCGAAATACCGCTCAACATCATCCGCAGCCGTCACTACAATGCCGAGTGGGCGCTGGTGACGCAGATCGATGAACTGTCGGCGCAGTTCGATGAAATCGGCGACCCGTACCTGCGCGAGCGCAAGGCCGACATCCAGCAGGTCGGTGAGAGGGTCTTGAAGGTCCTGACCGGCAGCGCGACCAATCTGCCGACCGTCAATCCCGACAGCGCCCATGCTCATCTGATTGTCGTCGCCCACGACATTTCGCCGGCCGACATGCTGCAATTCCGCGACCGCGCTTTTTCCGGCTTCGTCACCGATCTAGGCGGACAGAATTCGCATACCGCGATCGTCGCCCGCAGCCTCGACATTCCGGCCGCAGTCGGCATGTTCAACGCCTCGGCCCTGATCGCGCAGGACGACTGGGTGATCATCGACGGCGATGCCGGCGTGGTGATCGTCGACCCGAGTCCGCTGGTGCTGGAGCAGTACCGCGAGCGCCAGGGCCGCATGCAGCGCGACCGCAAGAAGCTCGGCAAGCTGAAAAAAACCCCGGCGATTACCCGCGACGGCGTCGCCATCACCCTTCTGGCCAATATCGAGCTGCCCGAGGATTGCGCGGCGGCGCTGGAAGGCGGCGCCCACGGCGTCGGCCTGTTCCGCTCCGAATTCCTGTTCATGGGCCGCACCGGCAGCAAGTTGCCCTCCGAGGACGAGCAATTCGAGTCATACCGCAAGGCGGTGGTCGCCATGAAGGGCCGGCCGGTAACGATCAGGACGCTCGACGTCGGCGCCGACAAGCCGCTCGACATCGCTGGCGAGACCGCGCTCAATCCGGCGCTGGGCCTGCGCGCGATCCGCTATTGCCTGGCCGAGCCGCAGATGTTCCTGGCGCAGTTGCGCGCGATCCTGCGCGCGTCCGCCTTCGGCCCGATCAAGCTGCTCATTCCGATGCTGGCGCATGCCTTCGAGATCGACCAGACCCTGGCCATGATCGAACAGGCCAAGGCGCAATTGACCGAGGCCCGCAAGAATTTCGATCCGGCGATCCAGGTCGGCGCCATGATCGAGATTCCGGCGGCAGCGCTGACGCTGCCGCTGTTCATCAAGCGCCTGGATTTTCTCTCGATCGGTACCAACGACCTGATCCAGTACACGCTGGCGATCGATCGCGTCGATCATGAAGTCGCGCATCTCTACAATCCGCTGCATCCGGCGATCCTGTATCTGCTCTCGTCCATCATTTCGATGGGCGCCAAGGCCGGCATACCGGTGTCGGTCTGCGGCGAAATGGCAGGCGACACCAAGTTGACGCGGCTGTTGCTCGGCATGGGATTGCGCGAGTTCTCGATGCATCCGGCGCAGCTGCTGGCGGTCAAGCAGGAAATTCTCGCCAGCGATCTGACCTTCCTGGTGCCGCAGACGAAAAAAATCCTGCGCACCCTGGAGCCGGCGGCGATCGCCGAAGCGGTCGAGCAGCTGCGCGCGATGTAAAATTGCATTGATGTCATGCCGCTGCTGCCGTGCTTGTCTGCACCGCGACGCACCGGCAATCGAATTCGCCCTGTCAGTTCCCGGATCCCCATGCCTTCCATCGGAATCGTTGCACCTCAATCGATGCAGTTCGCCGCGCCGCTGTCGCTGCAAAGCGGCGCCGTCATCGCCGACTACACCCTGGTCTACGAAACTTACGGCACGCTCGACGCCGCCCGTTCGAATGCGGTCCTGGTCTGCCACGCGCTGAACGCCTCGCACCACGTGGCCGGCACCTACGCCGACGCCAACGGCAACAGCGACCCGAAAACTCTGGGTTGGTGGGACAACATGGTCGGCCCGGGCAAGCCGCTCGACACCGACCGCTTCTTCGTCATCGGCGTGAACAACCTGGGTTCCTGCTTCGGCTCGACCGGACCGATGCATGTCGACCCGGCAACCGGCAAGCCGTATGGCGCGAGTTTTCCGGTGGTGACGGTGGAGGACTGGGTCGAAGCGCAGGCGCGCCTGGCCGATGCGCTCGGCATCCGGCAATTTGCCGCCGTCATGGGCGGCTCGCTGGGCGGCATGCAAGCGATGGCCTGGAGCATGTTGTATCCGGACCGGTTGCGGCACTGCATCGTGGTCGCCTCGACACCGAAACTCTCGGCACAGAACATCGCCTTCAACGACGTTGCACGGCAATCGATCCTGACCGACCCCGAATACCATGGCGGCGACTTCTATGCATACGGCACGGTGCCGAAGAACGGCTTGCGGGTCGCGCGCATGGTCGGCCACATCACGTATCTGTCGGATCACGACATGGCAGAAAAATTCGGCCGCGACCTGCGCTCCGGCGATTACCAATTCGGCTACGGCGTCGATTTCGAGATCGAATCCTATCTGCGCTACCAGGGTGACAAGTTTTCCGAATACTTCGACGCCAATACCTATCTCCTGATTACCAAGGCGCTCGATTATTTCGATCCGGCGCGGGTCTTCGAGGGCGACCTGACGCGCGCCATGGCCTCGACCCGGGCGCAATTCCTGGTGGTGTCGTTTTCCACCGACTGGCGTTTCGCACCGGCGCGCAGCCGTGAGATTGTCCAGGCGCTGGTCAACAACCGGCGCCGCGTGACCTATGCCGAAATCGACGCGCCGCACGGGCACGACGCCTTCCTGCTGGAGGACGTGCGCTACATGAACACCATGCGCGCCTACTACGAACACATCTGGGCGGAACTGAATGTGCAGGGCGGGGCAGCAGCGCCGGCCGCCGCAACCATGGCGCAGCCGGCCGTGGAGGTGCGCGCAGCATGAACTTCAACCAACTGATCGCTCTGCGCCCGGACCTGGCCTTCATCGCGCATTGGGTGCCGAACCGGGCCAACGTGCTCGATCTGGGCTGCGGCGACGGCGTCATGCTCGACTATCTGCAAAGCGACAAGCAGTGCGTCGGCTACGGCGTGGAGATCGATGACCATCAGATTCCGAACTGTATCGCCCGCGGCGTGCAGGTGATCCAGCAAGACATGGAAGGCGGCCTGGCGATGTTCGCCGACGACGCCTTCGATTCCGTCCTGTGCCTGTCGGCGCTGCAGATGATGAAGGACGTCGAGGGCGTCCTGCGCGACATCACCCGGGTCGGGCGCGAGGCGATCGTCTCGTTTCCGAACTTTGCCTACTGGCCGCACCGGATCGCGCTGCTGCGCGGGCGCATGCCGGTGTCGAAGAGCCTGCCGTACGAATGGTACGACACGCCCAACCTGCGTTGCGCGACGATTCGTGACTTCGAGGAACTTGCCAGCGATGTCGGGCTCGAAGTGCTCGAATGCGTGGCACTCGACGATGGCCGTCCGGTGTCGTTCCTGCCGAACTGGCGTGGCAGCCTGGCGGTGTTCAGGTTGAAGAAAAAAGCACCCGACCTGAACGCCAACCGATGACCGACAACGTTTCTCCCGCACCGCAGGGTGCGCCGCCGGCGGCTGCCATGGCGGTGGCGGCCAACATGGACCTCGATCCTGCGGCGACTGCCACCGCATCGACCGACACGACAGCAGGCACCTGCGCAATGCCCCCCGAGCCGACCTGGCACAGCTATCTGAACCGGCGCATGCTGATCCTGCTGTTCATGGGATTCAGTTCCGGCCTGCCGTTGTTCATCCTGCTGTCGCTGTTGCAGGCCTGGCTTGCCAAGTCAGGTCTGGACGTCAAAAAGCTCGGCCTGTTCGCACTCGTCATGTTCCCGTACACGTGGAAGTTCGTCTGGTCGCCGCTGATGGATCGCTACAGTTTCGGCTGGCTGGGCAGGCGCCGCGGCTGGATGGCGCTCACGCAGACACTGTTGTTTCTGATGATCGGCTGCATGGGCATGCTCGATCCGCTCACGCAGGTGTCGCTGGTGGCGGTCGCGGCAGCAGCCGTCGCCTTTGTCTCGGCGAGTCAGGATATCGTGATCGATGCGTATCGGCGCGAAATCCTGCCCGACAACGAGCAGGGCTTGGGGGCGGCCGTGCATGTGAATGCCTACAAGGTGGCCGGCATGGTGCCAGGCGCGCTGTCGCTGATCCTCGCTGACCGCATGCCGTGGCAACCGGTATTCTGGATCACGGCGTGTTTCATGCTGCCAGGCCTGATCTGCACGCTGCTGGTCAAGGAGCCCGAGGTGTACGGTCTGCCGCCGAAGAACATGCGCGACGCAATCGTCTTGCCGTTCAAGGAATTCCTGCATCGCGACGGCTGGAAGCGCGCCTGCTGGATCCTCGGTTTCATCTTTCTCTACAAGCTGGGCGACAGCATGGCCACTGCGCTGGCGACCAAGTTCTATCTCGACCTGGGCTTTTCCATGACCCAGATCGGGGTGGTCGCCAAGACCACCGGTTTCTGGGCCAGCATCGCCGGCGGCATCGTCGGTGGCGTGTGGATGGTCAAGCTGGGGATCAATCGCGGACTGTGGGTGTTCGGCGCTATCCAGGCAGTGGCCATTCTCGGGTTTGCCTGGCTGGCCCAGGTCGGACCGGATCCCCTGGTGCTGGGCGCGGTGATCGCCTTCGAAGCCTTCGGTAGTCTGGGGCTGGGCGCAGCCGCTTTCGTCGCCTTCATTTCGCGCAGTACCGATCCGCGCTACACCGCGACGCAATACGCGCTGTTTTCCAGCCTGGCGGCGGTGCCGCGCACCTTCATCAATGCCTCGGCAGGTTTCATCGTGGCCGAGACCGGCTGGTTCCTGTTCTTCATCATCTGCTTCGGGCTGGCGTTCCCCGGCATGCTGCTGCTGGCGAAGATCGCACCCTGGAATGGGGATCGGGTCGCTTCGCGTTGACCCGATGCACTGGCCGAAGCGTCAGCGCGGATATTCATAGCCGATGATCAGCGGCGCATGATCCGAAAACCGCTCCGCCTTGTAGATGTGGGTGGTCCGGGCGGTAGCACTGACACCCTTGGTGGCGATGTGATAATCGATGCGCCATCCGACATTGTTGGCCCAGGCATTGCCGCGATTGCTCCACCAGGTGTAATGCTCGGCGCCCGGCTCGACCTGACGGAACA
The DNA here is from genome assembly GCA_043753685.1 of Herminiimonas sp. GTDB lineage: Bacteria > Pseudomonadota > Gammaproteobacteria > Burkholderiales > Burkholderiaceae_D > JANXSS01. Next base: position 9,670 of record JAYUWF010000172.1, on the reverse strand, counting down.
CGTCGACCAGTTCGATTTCCTCGAAAATCTGCGTCAGCCAGGCGCGCTCCTCGGGCAGGAAACCGGAATTCTTTTGATTGCTCTTCCAGTTCTTCAAATCGATCGGCTGGTGCGCGATGTTCCAGTCGCCGCAGACGACGACTTCCCGCCCGCTTGCCTTCAATGCCGCCAGATGCGGAAAAAACACCGCCATGAAGCGGAATTTCGCTTCCTGCCGCTCGGGGCTGGAAGAGCCGGACGGGCAATAAAGTGAAATCACCGACAGGTTGTCGAAGTCGCATTGAATGTAGCGGCCTTCTGCATCGAACTCCGGGTCGCCAAAACCGATCTGCACTGCATCCGGTTTCTGCTTGCTGTAGATGCCGGTGCCGGCATAGCCTTTTTTCTCGGCATGGTGAAAATGACCGTGATATCCGCCTGGGTTGCTGAACTCCGGCGTCATGTCACCGGCTTGGGCACGGATTTCCTGGACGCAGACGATGTCGGCATCGTGTTGCTGCATCCAGGTGAAAAATCCTTTTTTTGCGGCGGAACGAATGCCGTTGAGGTTCGCTGAAACAATCGTAAGCATGGGGTGAGTGCGCCTGAAAGGTGATTCTGCAAAAACAATAATTGTAGCCGTGCCGCACGAATCGACGTTAATTCAAAGCACCTGTCGCAGTCGCGCTTGATCGGTAGCGATCAACCGGGTTATGCTCGTTAGCAATACATTATGCAAGAGCCGCCTGCGGCCATGAGGATCACTTGAACAATCTACGCCAGCAATTCATCGAATTCGCCGTCGACGCCGGGGTGCTGCGCTTCGGCCAGTTCACCACCAAGGCTGGACGCAATTCACCGTATTTTTTCAATGCCGGCCTGTTTCACGATGGCGCCACGCTCGGCCGCCTGGCCGATTTCTATGCGCAGACCCTGATCGATTCCGGCATCGAGTTCGACATGCTGTTTGGTCCCGCCTACAAGGGCATCACGCTGGCCTCGGCCACTGCGGTGGCCTTGGCCGCGCGTGGACGCAGCGTCTCGTTTGCCTACAACCGCAAGGAAGCCAAGGATCATGGCGAAGGCGGCACCATCGTCGGCGCCAAGCTGCAGGGGCGGGTGGTGATCATCGACGACGTGATTTCTGCCGGCACTTCCGTGCGCGAATCGGTCGACATGATTCGCGCCGCCGGGGCCACGCCGTGCGCGGTGCTGATCGCGCTGGACCGGATGGAACGCTCGGGACCCGACAATGCACTGTCGGCGCGCTCGGCCGTGCAGGAAGTCAGCGCCAGCTTCGACATGCCGGTGGCGTCGATCGCCAATCTGGACGACCTGCTGACGTTCATCGCCAGCGGCGACGGCGCGGCCCTGGATCCCGAGGTCAAGCGCGCCATCGGCGCCTATCGCGATCGTTATGGAATTGGTTGAGATGAGCAGTCGGCCTGCACCGTCGACGGCAAGCGTTCTGCGATGAGGGGCGCCGTGTCGAAGACCATGCGGGACAACCGCCCGATGCGCCGGATATATTCATGGGGTGCGCAGCGCAATCTGGCGGCACTCTGCCTCGTCCTGCCGCTCGCCGCCGGCGCCCAGATTTACGTTTGCAAGGATGCCAGTGGCCGTACCTTGACCTCCGACCGGCCAATTCCCGAATGTGCCAACCGCGCCATGCGCGAGCTCGACCGCAGCGGCCTGGTGCGGCGGGAAATTGCGCCGCCCCTGACGCCGCAGCAGAAACAGGAACGGGAACTGCAACTGGAACGGCAGCGGGCCGACGCCGTCTTGGCCGAGGAACAGCGTCTCTACGACCGCGCCCTGATGACGCGCTACCGGAATGAAACCGACATTCAGGCGGCACGCCAGCGCGCGCTCGACCTGCTGGGTGACCAGATGCGCATCGATACGGATGCACTGGCGGTGGAATCGAAAGAATTGAAGGCGGCGCAGGCACTGGCAGCGCCTGGTCCGACCAAGACCGGGGCGGCCGCGCAAAAGCGACTGGACGACGCCATCCGTACGGTCGAGAGCCGCCTCAATTCGATCGAGCAGCGCAGCGCCGACATCGCTCGTACCAACGGCAAGTTCGACCAGGCAGTCAGGCGCTTTCGCGAACTAACGGCTGCGGCGGGCACTGCCTCGAACCAGCGTTAGCCAGACTGCCAGCGCTTTACGGCAGCGGGATGTACCGGTTTGGTGCCGGTTCGGTGCCAGTCCAAATCCTTCAAGCCATCAATTTTTTCTTCAGCAGTTCCGTCAATTGCGCCGGGTTTGCCTTGCCCTTGCTGGCTTTCATGGCTTGCCCGATCAGCGCATTAAAGGCTTTTTCCTTGCCACTTCTGAATTCCTCGACCGATTTCTGGTTCGCCGCCAGGACTTCGTCGATGATGCTCTGCAGGGCGCCACTGTCCGAGATCTGGCGCAGGCCCTTGGCGTCGATGATTTCGTCGGCCAGCGTAGGCGAGCCGGTCGGCGCGTCCCACATCACGCCGAAGACTTCCTTGGCCAGTTTGTTGGAAATCGTGTTGTCGGCGATGCGCTTGAGCAGCAGGGCCAGTTGGGCAGCGCTCACGGGCGCGGCGGCGATATCGGTGCCGGCGCGATTCAGCGCTGACGCCAGGTCGCCCATGACCCAGTTGGCGGCCAACTTTGCCTGCGCCACGCCGGCAGCATCCACCAGTGCTTCGAAATACACCGCCATCGCCTTCGATTGCGTCAGCACGGCGGCGTCGTAGTCCGACAGGCCGAGCCGATCGACGAAGCGCTGGCGCATCGCGCCCGGCAACTCCGGCATCGCTGCCTGCACGCGCGCGATCCAGTCGGCGCCGATGACCAGCGGCGGCAGATCGGGGTCCGGAAAGTAGCGATAGTCCTGCGCATCTTCCTTGCTGCGCATCGGCCGGGTTTCGCGCTTGTCGGGGTCGTACAGGCGGGTTTCCTGCACCACCCGGCCGCCGTCTTCGATCAATTCGATCTGGCGCCGCACTTCATGGTTGATCGCCTCTTCCAGGAAGCGGAACGAGTTCAGGTTCTTGACTTCGCAACGGGTGCCGTAAGCGCCCTGGCCGACCGGGCGCACCGAGACATTGGCGTCGCAGCGGAACGATCCTTCCTGCATGTTACCGTCGCAAATACCCAGCCAGGTCACCAGTGAATGGAGCGCCTTGGCATACGCGACCGCTTCGGCGGCGCTGCGCATGTCGGGCTCCGTCACGATTTCCAGCAGGGGCGTGCCGGCGCGGTTCAGATCGATGCCGGTCATGCCCTGATAGTCTTCATGTAGCGACTTGCCGGCATCTTCTTCCAGGTGCGCGCGGGTCAGTTGCACGCTGTGCAGTTCGGCCTTGCCGTCGCGCTCCATGACGAACGCGACCTTGCCGCCCTGGACCACCGGCGTTTCGAACTGGCTGATCTGGTAGCCCTTCGGCAGATCCGGATAAAAGTAATTCTTGCGCGCGAAAATCGATTCGCTCGCAATGGTGGCGCCGATCGCCAGACCGAACTGGATCGCGCGCTCGACCGCGCCGCGATTCATCACCGGCAGCACGCCGGGCAGCGCCAGATCGACCGGGCAGGCTTGCGTATTCGGCTCGGCGCCGAATCGAATCGCCGCACCGCTGAAGATCTTCGAAGCGGTCGTCAGTTGCGTGTGTGTCTCCAGACCGATCACGACTTCCCATTGCATGGCAGTTTCCTTGTTCGCTTGCTGATTGATTGATATTCGCTTGATATTCGCTTGGTATTCGCTAGGCATTCATGTGAGGCTGCTGCACCGCGTTTCAACAAATTAAGACTGGCGCCGTGACCTCAGTCCATCGCTGTCCAGTCGAGCGCTGCGCATGCTTCAATCCTCGTACGTGCATTGGCCGCTCTTCAGGTCCACCGTCAACGCGGAAAAATTTTCCCGCGAGCCGCACAGCGCCGGACAGCTCGGAATAATCTGCAGCATGTCGCCGGCGTGGATGATGCGGATGCTGCAATTCAAGCCGTGATCAGCATCGTAGCCGCGCGCCGTGCGGGCAGCGCGTGCATCGCGCAGGCGCACGCGCCAGCCCTGGCTATCCACATTCGTACTCGGCAGCAGTTCGGCCTGCACGCCGTCGCCGTCATCGATGCTGCAATCGAAGCCATGGGTGCTGCGAAACAACGACGACTCCCAGCGCAAGCCTTCGACCCGATCGCCGCGCAAATGAAATTCGCCATTGTCGGCATAGATGCTGCGCCGACCGTCGCGACGCGCATCCTGGGCCCGATCGACGCTGCAGGAAAATTTGACATCGAGCTGCGCTGCGGACGCTGCCGGCGCTGTCGGCGTCATTTGCGCCGATGCACCCGGATGCACGCCAGCGGCCATCAACAACGACAGTACGACGGCGCGGCGCTTCATGCGCCTGCAGGCGAACGCCGGTGCCAGTCGGTCGCCTGCTGGTACTGATGCGCGACATTGAGCAGCTTCGACTCGCTGAAATAATTGCCAATGATTTGCAAGCCGACCGGGCGCTTGCCATTTTTTTCACCGGCGCCGAAACCGCACGGCACTGACATGCCCGGCAAACCGGCGAGGCTTGTCGACAGCGTAAAGATATCGGCCAGATAATTTGCCACCGGATCGTCGGTCTTGTCGCCGAGATCCCATGCCACGGTCGGCGATACCGGTCCCATGATGACGTCGCATTGCGTGAAGGCGCGCTCGAAATCCTGGGCGATCAGGCGCCGGATACGCTGCGCCTGCAAATAATAGGCGTCGTAGTAACCGTGCGAGAGTACATAGGCGCCGACCAGGATGCGCCGCTTGACCTCGTCGCCAAAACCTTCGGCGCGGCTCTTGCAGTACATGTCCGAGAGATCCTTGTATTCGGCTGCGCGGTGACCGTAGCGCACGCCATCGAAGCGCGACAGATTCGACGACGCTTCGGCCGGCGCGATGACGTAGTAGACCGGAATCGACAGCTCGGTCTGCGGCAATGAAATATCGACCAGGGTTGCGCCCAGTTTTTGATATTCGGCCAGCGCCGCGCGCACGGCCTGCTCCACATCGGCGGCCAGGCCGGGGCCGAAAAATTCTTTTGGTACGCCGATCTTCAGGCCGGCCAGCGGTTGGGCCAGGGCGCTGGTGAAATCTTCCGGATCGCGTTGCAGGCTGGTCGAATCGCGCTCGTCGAAGCCGACCATGGCGTTCAACAGCATGGCGCAATCTTCGGCAGTGCGCGCCATCGGCCCGCCCTGGTCCAGCGAGGAAGCGAAGGCGATCATGCCGAAGCGCGAGACGCTGCCATAGGTCGGCTTGATGCCGGTGACGCCGCACAGCGACGCCGGTTGCCGGATCGAGCCGCCGGTATCGGTGGCGGTCGCCGCCGGTGTCAGGCGGGCCGCAATCGCTGCCGCCGAGCCGCCGGACGAGCCGCCCGGAATCGCGGTGCGGTCCCAGGGATTTTTCACCGGACCGAAATGTGAATTCTCGTTCGACGAGCCCATGGCGAATTCATCGCAGTTCAGCTTGCCGAGCGTGACCATGCCTGCCGTACGGAACTGTTCGACCACGGTTGCATCGAAGGGACTCGTGTAGTTTTCCAGCATTTTCGAGCCTGCCGTCGAGCGCCAGTCGCGGGTGACGAAAATATCCTTGTGCGCGATCGGGATGCCGGTCAGTGCGGTTGCCGTGCCGGCGGCCAGGCGCGCGTCGGCGTCGGCCGCCTGCTGCATTGTCAGCGCCGCATCGACATGCAGGAACGCATTCAGATCGCTGGCGCCGATGCGCTGCAAATACAGTTGCGCCAGTTCGGTCGCGGAGACCTTGCGGGTCTGCAGCAGGGTCGAGAGTTCTTTGAGAGTGTGGGTATGCATCGCAATCCAGTCATGGTTCAAATTCCGGGCGGCGCATGGCAAAGGCCACGCCTGTGCCTGCGCCGCGCCCAGGCTGCCGGCGCTTGCGCTATTCGATCACCTTCGGCACCAGGTACAGGCCATCCTGGGTCGCCGGCGCGTTCTTCTGATACGCCTCGCGCCGGTTCGGTTCGGTCACCACGTCCTCGCGCAGGCGCAGTGAGAGATCCGGCCGCAGCGCAGCAATCGGATGATTTAGCGGCGCCACGCCGGTGGTATCGACGGCGCGCATCTGTTCGACCAGCGAAAAGATGCCGTTGAGCTTGCCAAGCGTCTGTTCAGCCTGTTCGGGGGTCAGGTCAAGTTGCGCCAGGGTAGCCAGGCGCTTCACATCGGAGAGATCGAGGGACATGGTGGATGAGCGCGGACCAGCCGCGCCTGAAATGTTTTTAAAATGTCAAAAAGCGCGCTAATGCAGGTAAAAAGTCGGCAAAACAGTGCAACCGACCCACATTTTTAGGGGTTTCCATGCGCTAATTTCAGCTGGATTATAAGGTAGAATGTCGGGTTACTGCCGCACCAGCGGCTATCGGCAAACAACGGCGGCCACGATGGCCCCGACATCATCCGCAAAAAGCTTAAGCGCACCATTGTTGCGCATCAGGACCCTACATGTTTGGATTTTTACGCAGTTACTTTTCGAATGATCTCGCAATCGACCTCGGCACTGCCAACACCCTGATTTACGTGCGTGGTCTGGGCATCGTCCTGGACGAGCCGTCGGTGGTGGCGATTCGCCAGCAGGGCGGCCCGAATGGCAAGAAAACCATCCAGGCGGTCGGCAAGGAAGCCAAGCAAATGCTGGGCAAGGTGCCGGGCAATATCGAGGCGATCCGGCCGATGAAGGATGGCGTGATTGCCGACTTCACCGTCACCGAACAGATGTTGAAGCAATTTATCCGCATGGTGCACGATTCGAAGTTGTTCCGTCCTTCGCCGCGCATCATCATCTGCGTGCCGTGCGGCTCGACCCAGGTCGAGCGCCGCGCGATCCGCGAGTCGGCCCTCGGCGCCGGCGCCTCGCAAGTGTTCCTGATCGAAGAGCCGATGGCCGCTGCCATCGGCGCCGGCCTGCCGGTATCCGAAGCGACCGGCTCGATGGTGGTCGACATCGGCGGCGGCACCACCGAAGTGGGCATCATTTCGCTTGGCGGCATGGTCTACAAGGGATCCGTGCGGGTCGGCGGCGACAAGTTCGATGAAGCGATCGTCAACTACATCCGGCGCAATTACGGCATGCTGATCGGCGAGCAGACCGCAGAAGCGATCAAGAAGGAAATCGGTTCGGCATTCCCGGGCTCGGAAGTCAAGGAAATGGAAGTCAAGGGCCGCAACCTGTCCGAAGGCATACCGCGCTCCTTCACCATTTCCAGCAATGAGATCCTGGAAGCGCTGACCGATCCACTCAATAACATCGTCTCGGCCGTCAAGAACGCGCTCGAGCAGACACCGCCGGAACTCGGCGCCGACATCGCCGAAAAAGGCATGATGCTCACCGGTGGCGGCGCGCTGTTGCGCGACCTCGATCGTCTGTTGATGGAAGAGACCGGCCTGCCGGTGATCGTGGCCGAAGATCCGCTGACCTGCGTGGTGCGCGGCTCCGGCATGGCGCTAGAGCGCATGGACAAGCTGGGATCGATCTTTTCGTACGAGTGAAGACGACCGGCGCATGATTTCAAGCTCGCTCGCGGCCAACCGGCAGCGAGCCCGCAGCGTACCGTTTTGCAGGCAGGCCAAGTATTAAATGGAATACAGTCCTCCGCCACTATTCAAGCAAGGCGCTTCGGCCCGTGCAAAAGTAGTGTTCTTTGCCTTGATTGCATGTGGCCTGTTGATCGCCGACTCGCATTTTCGCAAGCTCGGCGCGATCCGGCAGGTGGTCGGCACGGCGCTCTATCCGCTGCAGATGGTGGCGATCGCGCCGCGCGACGCCGCCTACCGCATCGGCGATTATTTCTCGTCGCTCTCGACCCTCAAGCAGCAAAACACCGAGCTCAAGCTCGAGCAGGCGCGCAATGCGCAGCGGCTGCAACAGGCGCAGCATCTGCAGGCTGAAAACACCCAGTTGCGCAAGCTGCTCAACACCAGCGAACAATTGCCGATCAAGGCCATCCTCTCCGAGATTCTCTACGACGCACGCGATGCCTTCACGCGCAAAATCGTCCTCGACCGCGGCACCAGCCAGGGCGTGGCACTCGGCCAGCCGGTGATCGACGATGTCGGCGTGGTGGGCCAGGTCACGCGCGTGTTCCCCTTCTCATCGGAAGTCACGCTGCTGACCGACAAGGATCAGGCGATTCCGGTGCAGGTGGTGCGCAGCGGCCTGCGCAGCGTCGCCTATGGCGGCGGCCAGTCGGGCCTGCTGGATCTGCGCTTCATGGCGGCCAACGCCGATATCCAGGCCGGCGACGTGCTGGTGACGTCGGGCATCGACGGCATCTATCCGGCCGGGCTGGCAGTCGCGAAAGTGGCGCGGATCGAAAACAAATCCTCGGATGCCTTCGCGCGCATCCTGTGCAAACCGGCAGCCGGCATCGACCACAACCGGCAGTTGCTGATCCTGCTGGCGGAATCCAAGGTCGCGCCGCGCATGCCGCCCGAAGAAACCCGCGACCGCAAGGAAAAGGGCAACAAGAAGCGCAGCAAGGACGCTGCCAAGGATACCGGCAAGGACGCGGCCAAGGACACAGCCAAGGACGCGGCCAAGGATGCGGGCAAGGATGCGGGCAAGGATCCGGCCAAGGTCGTGCCGAAACCTGGCGTCACGCCAAGCGCCGCGCCGGGTGCAGCACCCGCCGCAGTGCCGCCTGCCAGCGCAGCCGTACCTGCCGTCTCGAATATCAAAGCTGCCGGCGCCGTCACGGCACTTCCGGCGGCAGCCGGCGCCATCGTCAAGCCAGCCGCCGAAGTGCCGGCGGCCGCGAAAGGGACCCAACGATGAATCATCCGCACTACATCCTGCTGCCTGCCAATCCGCTGTGGATCGCCGTCAGCCTGGCGGCGGCCTTCATGCTCAACATGCTGCCTTGGGGCCATTGGGTCGGCGTGCCCGATTTCGTCGCGCTGGTGCTGGTTTTCTGGAGCATCCACCAACCGCGCAAGGTCGGCATCGGGCTGGCCTTCTGCATGGGCCTGCTGATGGACGTGCACGATGCCACGCTGCTGGGCGAGAACGCACTGGCTTATACGCTGCTGTCGTATTTTGCAATCATGATCCACCGCCGGGTGCTGTGGTTTCCCTCGGGCGTACAGGCGTTGCATGTGTTGCCGCTGCTGCTGGTGACGCAACTGGTGCAACTGGTGGTGCGGGTGGCAGTCAGCGGTAAATTCCCAGGCTGGTTCTACTTTGTCGAAAGCTTCAGCACGGCGTTGCTGTGGCCGGTCGTCAGCGCCATCCTGCTGGCGCCCCAGCGGCGCGCCATCGACCGCGACGACACCCGCCCGATTTGATGCGGCGCCCTTCATGACCGAATTCAAGAATACGGAACGCGAGCTGCATTTTTTCCGGCTGCGCCTGTCCGCCGTCGCCGTCTTCGTGGTGATCTGCTTCGGTCTGCTGCTGTCGCGCTTCGTCTGGCTGCAGGTCTACAAGCATCGCGACTATGCGTCGCAGGCCGAGGACAACCGCATTTCGGTGGTGCCGGTGGTACCGAACCGCGGCCTGATCGTCGATCGCAACGGCGTCGTTTTGGCGCGCAATTTTTCTGCCTACACGCTGGAAATCACGCCATCGAAGATTCGCGGCGAGCTCGAGGCCGTCATCGACGATCTGGCGACACTGGTGGAGATCGCGCCGAAGGATCGCAAG
>JAYUWF010000171.1:0-5516 GCA_043753685.1 Herminiimonas sp. | reverse complement strand
CTTGCTGCCCGGCCGATTCCAGGTACGCCAGTCCCCGCCAGGCGCCGATCAGGTACAGGCCCAGCGCCACCAGCATCAGGTTGGCCAGCCAGTAGCCGCCGATCTGCAGTCCCGACAAGCCGGTAAGCGTCCCGGCGCCGCTGACGCTACCGCCGGCGATCGCGCCGGCGATCGCATAGCTGCCGATGCGTCCGGCGTTGTAGGCCAGCGCCCGGATGCCGCCTTCGACGAATTCGGCGAACTGCGCAGTGGACTGTACGCTGGAGGGTGCTTGCGAAGCGGCGCCGCCATCCCGCGTCAGACTGACGACGGCGATCGGAAAACGCTTGCGCGGCGCAGCGGCAGGCGCACTAGCGAATGCGCCGACGATGCCGCCACACATGCCGACGCAATGCACGCTGCCGAGCAGGCCGATCAGGAAAATCGGAAGCAGTTGAAGCAGAGTCATCCGGCGCCGGTCCTCCGTCTCAGATTGTTCGAGAAAACTGGGCCGGGCGCGGTACGCCGGGTGCCGACCCGACCGCTGGCGGCGCCGCGCCGCTGCGCAGATACCGATCGAACACCATGCAGATGGCGCGAATTAGCAGGCGACCCTTCGGCGTCACACTCAGCCACTGCGCATCGATGCTCAGCAATCCATCCGCCTCCAAAACCCGCAGCTGCGCCAGTTCGGACGCAAAATAGGTCGTGAAGGTGATCGAATAGCCCTGCTCGATCGACGCCAGGGACAGTTCGAAATTGCACATCAACCTCTGGATGATGAATCGGCGCAGCAGGTCGTCCATGCCCAGGCGGATGCCACGCGCGGTCGGCAAGGAATTGTTGTCGAGGCAGTCGTAATACGCGTCGAGCGTCTTGTGATTCTGACTATACGTGTTGGCAACGGCGCTGATGGCGGAGACACCGCACGCCACCAGATCGGCATCCGCATGCGTCGAGTACCCCTGAAAATTGCGATGCAGCCGGCCCTGTTGCTGCGCCAGCGCCAACGCATCGTCGGGACGCGCGAAATGGTCCATGCCGATGTACACATACCCGGCCGCGCCCAACCGGTCGATGCACAGCGACAGCATGTCGAGGCGACTGGCCGGACTCGGCAGGTCCGCTTCATTGATCCGTCGCTGCGGCTTGAAGCGTTGCGGCAAGTGGGCGTAATTGTAGAAGGCGATACGATCCGGAGCGGCGGCCGTGACCAGGTCGAGGGTGCGGCCGATGCTCTCGAGCGTTTGCAGCGGCAGCCCGTAGATCAGGTCGACGCTGATCGAGCGATAGCCGGCGCTGCGGGCGGCATCGATGATGTCGATGGTCTGGCGGTGCGGCTGGATTCGGTTGACCGCGCGCTGCACGTCGGCATCGAAATCCTGCACGCCCAGGCTGATGCGGTTGAAGCCCTGCTGGCGCAGCGTTCGCACCCGGTCGGGCGAGACCGTGCGCGGATCGACCTCGATCGAATACTCACCCAGGGCGTCAGGCGCAAACTCGAACCAGCGCTGCAGATGCGCCATCAGGTCACCCATCTGCAGATCCGTCAGATAAGTCGGTGTTCCGCCGCCAAAATGCAGTTGCTCGAGCCGGTTCATGCCGGCGAACAGTTGTCCCTGCATTTCGATTTCGCGCTTCAGATAACCGAGATAGGTGACCGCCTTGCTGCGGTCGCGGGTGACGATCTTGTTGCAGGCGCAGTAGTAGCAAACCGTGTCGCAGAACGGTATGTGCACGTACAGGGACAGCGGGTGCCGGCTGCCGTGGGTGCGCAAGCCGGCCACCGCTTGCAAATAATCGCGATAACCGAAATTTTCGTCGAAGCGATCGGCAGTCGGGTAGGAGGTATAACGCGGACCGGGCCGGTCGAGCCGACTGATCAGGGCGGCATCGAACGCGACGGCCTGGAGCACTGACTGCTGTGGTGCGACTGTCGACATCTAAGGCTCCCGTGGCTCGCCGGCCCCATGGCTGGCGCAAGGGTCGACGGAAACGGAGTCTACGGTGGAGTCCCGCAATTTTCTTGATGTGAATCAAAAACGCCCGTTTCGATGGAATTCTGCAATTCCGCCAGGTTCCATTTGCCTGGCCCGATGCCTGTTCACGGAAGCAGGTTGCGTCACCTCAGGGGAGGCTGACGAGACCGGGGGAACACAAGCAATTCATCAGCTTGATTCGACGCAGTCTTTATTTTACATAAGATATATTATGCGCAGTCAATGTGTTACAGCTAAATTAGAATGTCCGGATTCTGCTTGGACGATCAGAGGTTTTGCCACTTTTAAAGCGACAAGTCATGACACGCAACCCCCATTCTCGCAACCATCACGATTGCAGTGATGCGACATTTGACACATAATGACATCGATCTTGATGTAAGGAGCGAGTATGCGAACCACAGTTACGATCGATGATGAGCTGTACAACAAGGCCCTTGAAGTAGCGGATCCCGCAATGGACAAGGCCGAGCTTTTCCGTGAAGCGATCAAGACTTTCGTGCGTGTTCAAGCGGCCAAACGCTTGATAGCCTTGGGCGCCGCCACACCAGCAATGCCGGAGGTTCCACGTCGCCGGCCTGAACCTGTCCGATGAGTGGCGTGCTGGTCGACACGTCCGTTTGGATCGACCACTTTCGCAATCGTAACGAGACGCTCGAGAATCTGCTCCGCTGCGACATGGTACTGACCCATCCGTTGGTTATAGGAGAAATCGCGTGCGGTACTCCACCAGCGCCAAGAGGCCAAACCTTGGGTAATCTCCAGCTGCTTGGGACAACCCAGCATGCGAGTTTGATTGAAACCACGGCCTTGATCGAGCGGGAATCCTTGTACGGGATCGGATGTGGCATTGTTGACATGGTTTTGCTGGCATCAACATTGATCACACCTGGGGTCAGGCTGTGGACCCTCGACAAGCGTCTCGCCGAACTGGCAGAACGCTTCGGTGTGGGCCACCGGTCGGCAGTCCACTGACGGTGATCCCGGCGCGGCGATTACCATCCAATGTTTCATTGGGCACGATGCGTAGCGCGAACATTGAAAAGGTCGTCTCATTCAGGAATCATCTCAACGGAAAACCTCACAGCTGCTGAGGAAAGCTTGCAGATCGGCGTGCGCATGAGCGAACGCAAGCGGAATTCGGCGCGATCCCACTGCCAATAAAAAATTTTTATCCCTTTTGAGGTTGCTTGTGAGATATTCCCACCGCCGATGAATCGGCCAATTTCAAGACTCGGGAACCACAAGTATGCAATTCACCCAACCGCCATCGATCAGGGATACTCTCCCGGCGCTGGCACTGGCGCTCGGCGCCATCGGGGTGATGGTCAGCCTACAGTCGGCCGGCGCTACTGAAATCGGGCTGCCACAGGTCGAAATCATCAGCGGCACGCCCCTGCCTGGACTCGGCCAGGCGCCACCGATACCCTCACCCTGGCGGAAAACCTTCATCTGACGCTGTCGGGACGCTACAACCACACCCGCGTGCGCACCACCGATCGCATCCACACCGATGGCGGCCCGGCCTCGCTCGATGGCGACCATCGGTTCAGCCGCCTCAACCCCGCATCATCCGCATCAAGCCTGGCGACCGGATTCCACTGATCCCACGTCAGATCCTGAAGCTCAGTGCCGACTACCGCGCAGCGTCGAAATGGACGGTCGGCGGCGGCATGCAGGCGCTCTCAGGGATGCTGGCGCGCGGCAATGAAAACAATGCCACGCAAGTCAGCGGCCCGTACTACCTCGGTCAGGGCAAGACTGGCGGTTATGCCCTCTTCAACCTGGGCGCCAGCTACGATCCGACCGATGCCATGGAAGTCACGTTCCAGATCAACAATCTGTTCGACCGCCGTTACGCGAACGCGGCACAGCTCGGCGCGACAGGCTTTACCGACAGTGGCGCTTCCATCGCGCGTCCGTTTCCGGCAGGCGGCGGCGAACGCGGCGTGGCGCATGCCACTTTCTATGCGCCGGGGGCGCCGCGACAGTTCTGGCTCGGTGTGAAATATGCCGTTGACGGTCCGGTGCGCAAATGAACTGGCTACTCTGGTAATGTGTTGCGACCGCGTTGATTGGTAACGCACTTGCACCGATATGCGTTTTTTTAAAAAGGATTCCCATGGGCGCCCTCCCCAGTATTCCACCGTTCCACCTGGCCTTCCCCGTCGCCTCCCTAGCGCAGGCGCGTGCGTTTTATGGCGAGCTGCTGGGTTGTCCCGAGGGCCGCAGTTCGGACGAATGGGTCGATTTCAATTTTTACGGTCACCAGATCGTCGCTCATCTCGCACCCGATCAAACCGGGCAGGTTTCCACCAGTGGCGTCGACGGCAAGAACGTACCGGTGCGGCATTTCGGCGCGGTCCTGCCGATGGACGAGTGGACCCGCCTGGCCGACAAGCTAAGGTCGGCCAAGACGGAATTCGTGATCGAGCCCTATGTCCGCTTCAAGGGCGAACCCGGGGAACAAGCCACCATGTTCTTCATGGACCAGTGTGGCAATGCGATCGAGTTCAAGGCTTTCAAGGATTTGAACAGTCTGTTCGCAAAGTAGCGCCGACATAATCCGGCTTTCACATGCGGGTGCACTTCGGCTCTACGCTTGGATGTTCGCATAGACGTTCATTTTTCGCGCCACTGGACAATTGATCGGACGACACGTTTCAACAAACGTCGCAGTCGACGGAGGTTAATTGTATTTTAGTCAACAATTTATTAAATTACATCGACCCCCTACTTTTCATGGTCGACGTATGACAACCCAACGCGCCCTGCCTGATTTCGAAACCCTGGTTGCATTACACCGGTCGGACCCGATCGCGTTCGAAGCGGTACGCACGTCGCTGCTCCAGACTTGCCTGGACGACGCGCCTCCCGCCCACCGTCCAAACCTGGAGAAACTGATCGTGCGCATGGACGCTGTCCGTGCGACGGCGGCCTCGCCTCTCGAGGCTGCGATCGGCGCGGCGCGACTCATGTCCGAATCGCTCGATGCGCTGCGCGACCAGTTCAGCCAACTCAACGAAGCGACCGCCGTGTGGCAGACAGCCCTGCTGTTGAAACGGCTTCGTTCCTCCAAATAGACAAAGCCGCCGATCACCGCTTTCCTCGGGTTCCGGCCGCAGAAGTTCACACGTCTTCGCCAGCACCGTCAGTCTGAACGGTCGTCCATCGGTCAGGCAGACGGCGCCACGCGCTGAAAGGCCAGCACCACGTTCGATCCGCCGAACGCAAAGGAATTGCTGATCGCTGCTTTCAGGTCGGGCGCCTGGGTGTGCGCGATGTCGACCAACCGGATCGCGCATTCCGGATCCTGCGCGGTGCAGTGCATGCTCGGTGGCAGCACCTGGTGATGCACGGCGAGCGCCGTGATGGCCGCTTCCAGCCCGCCGCCCGCGCCCAACAGATGGCCGTGCACTGCCTTGGTCGAACTGACCTGCAAGCGATCGATCGATTCACCCCAGACCTGGCCGAGGGCATCGCACTCGACCACGTCGCCGGCCAGCGTGGCCGTACCGTGCGCATTGCAATAGCCGA
>JAYUWF010000170.1:0-1738 GCA_043753685.1 Herminiimonas sp. | reverse complement strand
GCCGATAGAACTTGGCCACCACCGGCGGCCCCTCGTCGAGGCCGACCTGGTAGACCCGGTTTTCGTAACTGTTCAATGCCAGCAGGCGGCCGTCGCCGCGCACGCCCACGGCGTCGAGTGCATCGAGCACCAGGTCGGGCGAGAGATCGGCAAAATTTGGCGTTGGCGCGGGAGAATGAGAGGAATGAGAATTCATGCAGCCCATTGTACGGGCTCGGGTCGATTTCGATGAAGTCGCGTGTGCAGCGAGCCACCAGATCCGGTCGCCCGATCAGTCGAGAACCGTCAGTCGATGCGAAAGCGCGGCATGTTGATGGTAAAGGTGCACCCGGTCCCTGGCAGATCCCTGACATTCAGGGTACCGCCATCGGCCACGACGCTGCGGCGCGAAATCGACAGGCCCAGTCCGAGGCCGGACTTGTCTTCGCCGCGTTGGCTGAAGGCAGCGAACAGGCTTTCCGTATCCCTGGAAGGCAGGCCGCCGCAATTGTCACGAACGTCGATCAGGATGCGATTGCCGGCTGCGTAAGCGCTCAGCGTCACTTCGGTGCACGGATGGGTGAACTTGAATGCATTGGTCAGCAAATTTGCCAAGGCGCCAAGCAAGGCATCGCGATCGGCCATCAAGCCCAGGCTCGGGTCGACATCAGTGACGGTGAAGGTACACGCGCGCATGTTTGCGCTCAACTTGGCAACGTCACTTGCTTCGGCAATGAAAACCGCCAGCGAAAAAATGATGTGCGCTTGCAACTCTCCGGCATTGACACGAATTTCCGCCAACGACCGGTCGATCAGCTTTTCCATGGAGAGGTGGCTGCGCTTTAATACCGCGCCGGTTGCACCGACCATCGGCAGGTTGCCTGCTTCCATGGCGCTGACCGACAGGGTCGCCGCATTGAGCGAGTTGCGTAGTTCGTGCATCAGGAAGCCGACGCGCTGATTCAGATCGAGAGATTGTTGCTGCGCCATTGCCGCGTCGCGTTGGAAACTGAATTCCGTGACGGCGTCGGCAATCGCATTGTCCAGGCAGCGGTTCAAGGTGCGGAATTCGTCCACAGAGAAAGGCGCATCGCGCTCGAACGCCATGTCGGTGATGGCCTGGCACAGGTCGCCATAATCATGCACGACCTGATCCACCGTGTAGCCCAGCGTCAGTAGCTCTTTACCGTGCGCACTGGCGCTGACGCCGATTTCGGACAGTTGCGTGCTATCCCCGCCAGACGGGCCCGATATTCTCAGGCCGTCTTCCGTCTCGTTCGCCTGCTCGGCTTCCAGAGTGCGGGTCAACTGGTCCAGGAACATGGGCACGCCATTTTTCAGCTGTTGCGGCGTAGCGCGACGGTGCGGCCGAAGCGCAACCTTGCCAACGCATCTAGCGATGAGCTCGAGTCGATAATTGGTCAAAAAATTGTGCATCATAACGAGTCCTTGCGTGCACATTTGAAACAGGATCAGTTAGTCCGCCGTTCGACTGTCACGATTGGCTTGTCGGTCAATCGTAAGAACTGATGGTAGGTCAATTTTTATCCTCCCGCCATCATTAATCATTTAATAATCAGTTACATACGATTATCTACCGTTGGTTTCCGGTCGAGCTCGGCGTGCTTGCCCCCCGGATGACTTCGGGCCACATCGGCGCGCACGCAGCGTCCGGCGCAGTTGTTTCACCGCCTCCGACGCCGGGGCCCTGGCAGATAATGGAAGAAGACGCCGGCCAACCTTGTGCAACCGGTTAAAC
>JAYUWF010000169.1:0-16718 GCA_043753685.1 Herminiimonas sp. | reverse complement strand
CGCCGTTGAAGTTGCCTTGTCGGCGAGTGTGCAATGGAAGACAGAGAGGAAAAAAATAGGGAAGAAAGGCCGGCCGAGCCCGCGCCCCGGCCGTGGGCACGAACGCGTCGAGGGTGCAGGTGGTCTTGTCTTGCTATCTTGTATCAGCCGTACGCCAGGCTCGGCATGTTCGCGCCACGCAGGATCTTGAATACCGCCGCGGCGTCGGCCAGCTTTTCTGCCTGATCCTGCAGCGACTGGGCTGCCGCCGCGGCCTGTTCCACCAGCGCCGCATTTTGCTGGGTCACGCTATCCATTTCCGTGATCGCATGATTGACCTGGGCGATGCCGGTGCGCTGTTCTTCGGTCGCTGCCGCGATTTCGCCCATGATGTCGGTCGAACTCTTGACGCTGCTGACGATGCCCTGCATGGTCTTGCCGGCGTCGGCGGCCAGCGCGCTGCCTTCGTGGATGCGCGCCACCGAATCCTCGATCAAGGTCTTGATTTCCTTGGCGGCGTTGGCACTGCGTTGTGCCAGCGTGCGCACTTCAGCTGCCACCACCGCGAAGCCGCGGCCCTGCTCGCCGGCCCGCGCCGCTTCCACCGCTGCATTCAATGCCAGAATGTTGGTCTGGAAGGCGATGCCGTCGATGACGCCGATGATGTCGGCAATTTTTTTCGAGGAAGCATTGATGGCATCCATTTTCTGGATCACTTCACCCACGGCGACGCCGCCCTTGATCGCCGTATCGGATGCGGTGCGCGCCATCAGGTTGGCCTGGCGCGCATTGTCGGCGGTGACGCTGACGGTGCTGGTCAACTGCTCCATGGTGGCGGCGGTGGTCTGCAAGGAACCGGCCTGCTGTTCGGTGCGCGAGGACAGATCCAGGTTGCCGGCCGCAATCTCGCTCGATGCACCGGCAATGGCCGACGCGCCGCTCTGCACGTCGCCGATCAGCCGTACCAGCCCGCCGCTCATGTTCTTGATGGATGCCTGCAATCGGCTCACTTCGTCCTTCCCCGACACCGTGATCTCGGTACTCAGGTCGCCCAGGGCGATCCGATCGGCCGCCTGCATGGCGCTATGGATCGGTGCGGTGATGCTCCGTGTAATCAGAAAGGCGAAGACGATGCCGAGGGCAACCATCAGGCCGGTCAGCAGCAGCATCAGGGTCTGGCTGCGCTGGTACGCTGCATCGATCGCGCGCGAAGTACGATCGATTTCGTCGCGTTCCATCTGCAGCAATTCCAGCACGCTTTTTTCATAGGCGCGCGCCGCTGGCATGAATTGATTGTCGAACGCCTTGCTCTTGGCTTCGGGGTCGCTCGAGGCAGAGGTTCCCATGGCCGCTTCCTTGCCGGCCTGGTAGACCTTGCGCTGCGCCATGATGTTGTCGAATTTGGCTTTTTCTGCCTCCGATGACATCAGCGGTTCCAGCCTTTTCGACAATGCCGTGCCGCTCTTGACGCTTTCTGCGATTTCGGTTGCGAAGGTCTTGGTCAGGGTGGTGTCGGTACTGCGTGCCAGCACCGCAGTCCGGGCGATGGCGGAATAGATGAAGACATACCAGTCGGCGGCAACCCGCTCCTTGAGCAGCGGACCGATCATCATGTCCTGCGTGGCTTTTGCCGCAAGGCGGGCGTTGTAGAGGCCGTAACCAGTGGCGACGATCGCCAGGATCAGGACTGCCGCGAAGCCGGCGGAAAGTCGGGTACCGATACGAAATTGATTCAGAAGGGACATGGCGGCTCAAGGTGGCGGATTGGTGATGTCTTAATATGCGCCATCCGGATATCCCTATAAATCATTTATTTCGGCTATTTCTTGTCGGACGCTCACTGTCTGCTTGTAGGGGATCCACTACAAGCAGGGGTGCGCTACTTGCGCGAGCCCCGGCCACGGCAACAGCCTTGCACTTTACGCAAATAGATTCCTGATTGAAAGTTTTTGGTTTGCGGGATGCGGGTTCCCTTGACTACGCTTCAGGAGCGGCGTGGCGGCTGACAGAGAGGTACAAGCTGATGAAAACCACCTGTTGAATTCGCAGAACTGACTTTCAGCCAACGCGCAAACCAACACGGACCGATCCGAGGTCTGCAACCAGGACTGTGATGATGAAAGAACAAAGCCGCATACTCCTCGTCGATGACATTGCCAGCATGCGCCGGTTGGTGGCAGCCTTCCTGCACGAACTGGGTTACCGCATCATCACGCAGGCCGCCAATGGCACCGAGGCACTGACGATGCTGCACAAGGAGTCATTCGATCTGGTCGTCACTGACTGGAGCATGCCGAAAATGAGCGGTCTCGAGTTGCTGCAGGAAATACGCAAGGACCCGGACCTGAAGCCGATTCCAGTCTTGCTGATCACCGCGGAAGCGCGCAAGGAAAACATCGTCGCTGCGGCCCAATCCGGTGCCAGTGGCTATATCGTCAAACCGTTCAACATCACCACGCTCGGTGAGAAGGTCGAGCGGATTCTGGAGCGCAGCCAGAATGCAGTGGTGAGTCCCAACACGGCCGCATAGGAAACCGTTTCCATTTCGAACGCGCGTTTTCAGCATCCGATGCGTCGATGGAAGAAAAGGATTCCAGTCGGGTAGTGCCGATTGGTCCGCCATGTCGTACAGTACGGGCATGCGAACCGACCGAAGCAAATCAGCGTGATTCCGGACCCGATTGCAGTGCCAGAACGCCGGTGGCGACGCTCCCGGCGTCAGCTCGGCGAACTCCTCCATGTTCTGGTTGCACCCGGTACGGGCGCTGGTGTTCGCATCCGTGCCGCCGCACTCCTGGCGTTGCTCTTGACAGCACTCGGCGGCTTGAGTCTTTGCCTCTACGCCCTGCTGCTGATTCCTTTTACGCCCAGCATCGCAGATCTTCGAAAAGCCAAGCTCGAGCAACCTTCGATCCTGATGTCGGTCGACGGCCAGCGGCTGGCGACCTACAAGCGCTTCAACCGCGAGTGGGTGCCTCTGGCGCGCATTTCGCCGCCGGTGGTCAAGGCCCTGGTGGCGAACGAGGACAACCGTTTCTACGAGCATCACGGGATCGATTTCTATCGCCTCGGCGGCGCCGCATTGCGCACCTTGACCGGCCATGTCCAGGGCGGCTCGACCATCACCCAGCAGCTGGCCCGTAATCTCTATCCGGAAGAGATCGGCCGCTCGCGCTCGTTGACCCGCAAGATCAAGGAAACCATCACCGCGCTGAAGATCGAGCATGCCTTCACCAAGAATGAGATCCTGGAAACCTATCTCAATACGGTACCGTTCCTGTACAACGCGTTCGGCATCGAGATGGCCGCGCGCACCTATTTCGACAAATCGGCCGGTACCCTGAGCATCGCCGAGAGCGCCACCCTGATCGGCATGTTGAAGGGCGCCAGTTATTACAACCCGGTCTTCAACGCCGAGCGGGCACTGGATCGCCGCAATGTCGTGTTGTCGCAGATGGTGCGCCGTGGCGTGCTGCCGGCGGCGACCTTCGAGACGATTCGGCGCCGCCCGATCCGGCTCGAGTTCGAACGTCAGCTGGAGGCGCGCGGCAATGCACCGCATTTCGCGGAACACGTGCGCAAGTGGCTCATCACGTGGGCCGACCGTAACGATTACAACATCTACTCGGATGGCCTGAAGGTCTACACCACCGTCGATTCGCGCCTGCAGGCCGCCGCCAACCAGGCGGTCAAGCGGCGCCTGGCGGCATTGCAGGCGGTTGCCGATGTCGAGTGGGGCATGCCCTCGGAAAAATTGATCGCCACTTCCGCCGCCACGTATGCCGGGATGCATGCAAGGGTCAGCCCGTTCGCGTATTTCTGGCGCAGCAATCCGGAGCTGATGGATGCATTCGTGCGCGAGTCGGCGGAATATCGCAGTGCGCTCGGCAGCAGCGGCGATGCCGGCGCGGCGCTTGCGCAAGTCAAGGCCGACCGCGAAGCGATGACGCGCCTGCGCAGCGCCAAGAGCCGGCTCGAAGCCGGCTTCGTGGCGCTCGATCCGACCACCGGCGATATCA
The DNA here is from genome assembly GCA_043753685.1 of Herminiimonas sp. Taxonomy (GTDB): domain Bacteria; phylum Pseudomonadota; class Gammaproteobacteria; order Burkholderiales; family Burkholderiaceae_D; genus JANXSS01. The sequence goes on along the minus strand of JAYUWF010000169.1, from coordinate 12,720 downwards.
AGGCGTGGATCGGCAGCCGCGACTTCGACACCGATCAGTTCGATCACGTGGCGCGCGCCCAGCGCCAGCCGGGCTCGACCTTCAAACCCTTCGTCTACGGCGCCGCGCTGGAAAACGGCATGTCGCCCGACAAGCCGTACATGGATCAGGTGATCGATTACCGTTTCAAGGATGGCAGCGTGTGGCAACCGCAGGACCTGGCCAAGGCCAGCAACCGGATGATGACGGCCAGCCAGGGCTTGATCCAATCGAAGAACACCATCACCGCGCAGGTGATGCAGGAAGTCGGGCCGGCCCGGGTGGTCGATTTTGCCCGCCGCGCCGGCGTGCGCAGCAGCCGCCTCAATCCCGTACCGTCGCTGGCGCTGGGCACCAGCCCGGCCACCTTGCTGGAAATGGCCGCCAGCTATGGCAGCATCGCCAACGGCGGCGAGTATGTGGCGCCGATCATGGTCACGCGCATCGAGGATAGTCACGGCCGGGTGCTGGTCGAGTTTTCAAACAAGCGCGAACGCGCGTTTTCCCGCGAGACCGCCGAAGACCTGGTGCAGATGATGCACGGCGTGGTCACCCAAGGCAGTGGCCAGGCGCTGCGTACCCAGTTCGGCATCCAGGGCGAAGTCGCCGGCAAGACCGGCACCACACAGGACAATACCGACGGCTGGTTCATCATGATGCACCCGCGCCTAGTGGCCGGCGCCTGGGTCGGATTCAACGATGCGCGGGTGACGATGCGCAGCAGTTACTGGGGCCAGGGTGCGCACAATGCGCTGCCGGTGGTGGGCGAATTCTTTCAGCAGGCGGTCGGCCGGCGCATGATCGACGTCGGCGCGCATTTCCCGAAAGCGCGCGATGCCTTGCCGGGGTCGCAGATCTGGGGGCCGGCGCTGGACTGGGTGCGGCAATTGTTCGGCATCACGGCAACGCCGGCGCCGAAAACATCGGCGCCGGCTGCCTTGCCGCGCGCGCCACGCCGGGCCGCGCCTGCCGGACCGGCCGCGATCGAGCCGCTGCCCGATCCGGCCCAGGCGCCGGAACCGCCGATGGAGTCGGAGCCTTATCAGAGTCCGGCGCCCTATCAGGCGCCCTCACCCTACCCGGATCAATCGCCCTATCCGGAGCGCTCGCCGGCGCCCGCGCCGTTCCCTTATCCGGCGCCGGCGTCACCGTCGGTACAACCGTCAGTACAACCGTCAGCACCGCCGCCAGCAGTCGTGTCCGTACCGGCGCCGACACCCAGGCAGTCAGCCCAAACGCCTGGACGGGTGGCGCCACCGACTGCCTTCGAGCTGGAAATTGAAAACGAGCGCAAGACCGGCCGCAAGGCGCCGCCGCGTGAGCCGGATGCGGTGGGCAACGTCGTCGATTCGGTGAAGCGTATGCTGGAATGATCTGACCGCTGCGGATCCGCAATGGAAGGCGGTGTTGCGCGCCAAGAGACAAGCGACCGAAAGCGAGTTCGAGCAGACGCCGGCACCAACGCGCGCGATGACTTTACGTCGCCACGGTCGCGCGGCGTCGTCCGCGCAGTCGCAACAGCGCCGCCAACCCGGCCACCCAGGCGATCGATGCGGTCCATCCAGCCAGGATGTCCGAAGGATAGTGCACCCCGAGGTACACCCGGCAGGCGCCGACGAAGCCGACGAAGACGATTGCCAGCACCACCGCCAACCAGCGCCAGCGTGTCGACCAGAGTAAAACCACCACTGCCAGCGACACGGCCATGCTTTGCATTGCATGCCCGCTCGGAAAACTGAAGGTGGTCTCCGGCAGGATCGACATCCACAGTGAAGGCCGTACGCGGCTGAAGGCGTTCTTCGCCATCAGATTGATGAGCGCGGCGCCACCGGTGGCAAGCAGCCAGAACACTTGATGCACCCGATCCTGCCGCAGCGCCAGGATGCCCAGGATCACCAGATTGAAGGGCAGCAGCACCCGCGCCGAACCAGCGTACGCAAAAAAGACCATCACCGCATCTAGTGCAGGCGTCGCGTGGGCATGCATGAATTCCAGCACCGGCGCATCGAAGAAAAAAACTTCATGCTCGACCACATCCTCGGCCAGCGTACCGAAAAAATACAGCGGTATCGCCACGCCAAACAGCAAGGCAAGCGCGATCACGCCATTGCGTGCCCACCATGTGGTGGAATGCGGTTGCTCGGGGATGACAGTATCGGGTGGTGACATGCGGATTTCCAGGGACGGTTTGGCGGATGGGCAACGCAGGGCAACGATGCGCCACGCGCATTGAAGATGGATGCCATGTTGATGGCTCAAGTCTACTTAAAATATACTTCAGGTAATTACTGGAAGTGCTTGTATGCTCTCACGGTGGCGATTCGACTACCAGTCTTAGCCGCTCACAACCCATGGGACCTTGCAGTAGTCAGCCGGCCCGACCTATCGTTTGACTTGGTAAATTCGATGCAAATTCGCAGCAGTCCGCTGGCAGGGTCAACCGAGACGGTACGTGGTTGGAAATCGGCCTTGATGCAATCGGCGCAAGCGAGAGCAATCGGGTTCGTGGTGCTGGTATGTATCGTACTGACCGGGACGACCGTCTGGAGTACCTGGAAAGCCTACGCCGAACAGCTACGGGAGTCGACGACCACTACCAGCAACATGGCAGGCTTTCTGGCACAGCACGCCAGTGACACCCTTCGTGCTGCAGACACGGTGCTGCTCGGGTTAGTGGAGCGGATTGAAAATGATGGTCTTGCTGCACCTGCATTACCGCGTCTGCATCAATGGTTACAAAAGGGGACCGGCCAATTAAAAATGCTGAACGGAATATTCGTCTACGACGAGCGCGGTGAGTGGATCGTCACCTCGCAAGATTCCATCCCAAAAAACGTCAATAACGCGGATCGGGAGTATTTTAAGTTTCACAAGATCAATCCGGATCGCGGTGCGCACATCAGCGCGCCCGTCATGAGCCGCTCGACGCAAAAATGGATCATCCCGGTCTCGCGTCGGCTCGACCATCCCGACGGTACCTTCGCAGGCGTGGTCCTGACGACCATCGAGATGGACTATTTCTTGAAATTCTATGGCAGTTTTGATATTGGCGATACCGGTTCAATCTTGCTGGCGTCGGACGCAGGCGCGATTCTGGTGCGGCGGCCTTTTGACACCAAGACAATTGGCCAGAATGTGGCAAGTGGCGGTGTCTTTACGGAGCTTCGCACACATGGCCCCGGGACGACCATGCTGACGTCCAAGGTTGACGGGGTCGAGCGGTTATACAGTTATCGCACCGTCGAAAGTTATCCACTGGTCGTGGCAACGGCTTTGTCGAGAAATGACATTCTGAAGGATTGGCGGCGAGCGGCATTTCGTTCGGCGACGGTCACCGTGTTTTTGCTGGTCGTGCTGGGGACGGTCGGCTGGCGTCTGGCGCGCCAGATTGGCTTGCGTGAACGCATCGAAATGGAGCTGCGGAATACCAAATTGGAACTGGAAAACTCAAACCGCTCGCTGCAGATACTGTCGCTTGAGGATAGTCTCACCGGCTTGGGTAACCGGCGCCAGTTCGATCTGTCGATCGACCACGCCTATCGACGAGGTCTGCGCAACCAAGGCTCGCTGGCGCTGATCATGATCGATGTGGACCACTTCAAACGCTTCAACGACCTGTACGGGCATCCGATCGGTGACGACTGCCTGCGCAAAATTGGACGGGCGCTCGAGGATGCACTTGGCCGGCCCGATGATGAGGCAATGCGTTATGGCGGCGAAGAGCTGGCCGTCGTGCTATCGGAAACAAACACGGCCGGCGCCTGGATCGTCGCCGAACGGATTCGGGCTGCCGTCGAAGCGCTGTCGATTCCGCATGCCGGGAGTCCGGCCGGATGCGTCACGATCAGTCTTGGACTGGCCGCGTGCGTGCCGCAGGATCAGGACGGTGGTACCGTCGCACTCGTCAAGGCAGCCGATCAGGCGCTGTATGCGGCGAAAGCCGGTGGCCGAAATCAGGTGCAGGCTGAGGTGATGGTTTGTTGAGCGATTGATCCGCTGCGCCGGAACGAAGGGCGAAAGTTACGAATGGCACAATGCTCTCGATCCGCTGCGCGGCTTGATGTGTGAATGATCTGGATGTCCGAGTGAGCCTCGACGTATCCGGCCTGGTACCGGTTCCGGCACATGCGGCAGTTCAGACACGCGCCGTCAACTGCGCATGCAATTGCTGGCCCGGAATCGGTGTACGCCGGCCCTGCTCTGCCGCACGGATCAGGTCCACGATACGGGCATTGACCGGCGCCGTGCGACCGATCGACGCGGCCAGGGTGACGATGGCGCCATTCAGGTAATCGATCTCGGTGCGGCGGCCGGCTTCCAGGTCTTCCCACATCGAGGAGCGCGCTTCCGGATCGATCTTGAGCATCGGGGCGGCCACCCGGCGGAACAGCGCATCGGGCAAGCGCAACACCAGCGGCAGCATGCGCGGCCCGAGCTTGACCACTTTTGCCGGATGGATGCCGGCCGCTTCCAGGATCGTGCGTCCTTCGTCGATCAACGCGGCCAGGCAGCGCCGGTAGCCGCGTTGCGAAAACTGGGTCTTGAGCGGCACGCCCGACAGGGCATTGACCGCATTGTTCAGATTGATGAGCAGCTTGCCCCACTGAATGGCATCGAAATCGGCTTGCTGCCGCAACGGTACGCCAGCCTTGGCGAACAGCGCCAGCCACGGCGTCACTGCGGCCGAAGTTTCGATCATGACGTCGCCGGCGGTACCGCGATGCAGGCGGTTGCCTTCCAGTTGCACGACATTGAACGGCACCATGCCGGCCAGCACAGTGTGCGTTGGCAAAGCCTCACGCAGCCGGCGTGCATTGCCGACGCCATTCTGCAGGCTGATGACCAGCGCGCCAGGCGCCGCATGATTTGCAATGAGCGCTGCAGCCGCATCGGTGTCGGCGCTCTTGACGGTCACCAGGAACAGGTCGGCGTCGTGCATTGCCGATGGGTCGAGCGCATACGGAATGCTGCCCGGATGATGCACCATCCGGTAGCCGCCGAGGTCGGTCAGGGTCAGTCCGACTTCCTGCAGCCGCGCCTGCATCCGGGCGCGGCCGATCAGGATCAGTTCGCCCCCGGCGCCGAGCAGCGCGCCACCGACGTACGTGCCGATCGAGCCGGCGCCGAGCACCGCGATCTTCATCCGTGGCACCTGCGTGCTTCAATACGCGACATGAAACCGCCGATACAGAAAACCCAGCACGAACAGTGGCCCCACCAGCAAGAAGCGCAGGTCGTCGAAGAAGGATGGCTTTTTGCCTTCGATCTTGTGGCCGATAAACTGGCCGATCCAGGCCACCACGAACACGGCGGCCGCAATCGGCGCGACCCACCCTGGCGGCATGGCGGCGAACGATGCCATGAAGATCACGGTCATCAGCAACATGCCGACGGCAAACGGTGGCGACAGGCGAAAGTAATAGACCTGGCTGACTGCCGCAGCGATAAGGGCCAGCAACGGATGAACCGCCCACAGAAGACCGGTGAGCGACCAAACGATCGCCGGCACGCAAATGAAATGGATCACTTCATTCTGGTGGTTGCGATGGCTTTCGGCGTAGCGCTCGAGCAGCTGGTCGACGGCGCGAAGGCCGGGCGGCGGGGCGGACTGTTCTGCGGTGATGGTCATGGCTGTGGTCCTTGTTGTCATGAGGTGCCACAGGCGGATGTCGAGCCGCGCGCACTGGTGATGCGATGTTGCCCGGCAAGGTGGCAATGCGCAGCTTAACACTGGCTTTGCGCAACTGGCGCGCATTCAGGAGGCCGATCCGGCCGGGACGCAAGCGCGAGGCTTCAGCGTGAGATTTCAGCGTGAGATTTCAGCGTGAGACTTCAGCGTGAGACTTCAAAGCGGACCGGCAAATGCAGCCAGCAAGCGCGCGGTACACCAGGACCCCAGCAAATCCGCGCAGGTGTTCTTGTCAATGTCGTCCTGCCGCGCCAGCTCGAACGCCAGTTGCCTGGCCTGCTCCAGGTCGTCCAGCGCCAGGTGATGCAGGAACGATCCGAATGTCGCCGGATCGCCTGCCAGTGCATTGAGCACGCAGAGCATGGGCCGCTGGGCGCCACGATTTTGCATGAGGAGCTCCTGTACTGTGTTTTTATACAGTATAAGCGTGAACCGGCGCGGTGTGCAGCCCCGACTGCAAATGATTGCTCCTGTAGTCCGAATGTCGGCACCGATGACGCGGCGTACCAACGGTCGGACAAACGGGTTGAACTGTTTGTTATCGCCCCGATCAGATTTTTTCAAGTCGATCGAAAGCGCTTCCATTGCCAAAGCCCACTCAACCTTCCACCCGGTCGGATGCCATGCCGTCACCACCGACGCAGATGTTCATCACCGGCCTTGCCACCGCCAGCCCGCCATGGCGCTACACCAAGGCCGATTGTCTCGACGCGTTCACGCGATCGGCGTGGTACGCACGACTGGAGCCGCGCGCGCTGTTCATTACCCGCACGGTTCTGCAGCGCGACAACGGCATCGAGGCGCGCCGTCTGGCCGTCGACTCGCTCGATCAGGTGTTCGACATCGATCCGAACACCCTGGCGCGGCGGTTCCTGGAACATGCGCCGACCCTGGCCGCCACCGCCGCCGCACGGGCGCTGGACGACGCCGGCCTGGAAGCCCAGGCGATCAGTGCGGTCATCGTCAGCACCTGCACCGGCTATCTCTGTCCCGGCCTGTCCGGGTACGTGGTGCAGCGCCTCGGCCTGGGCGCCGACACCCAGGGCTTCGACCTGGTCGGCCAGGGTTGTGCGGCTGCCGTGCCGAACCTGCAAATGGGTGCAGCGCTGCTGTCGTCCGGTACCCACCGGCACGTACTGTCGATCTGCGTCGAAGTCAGTTCGGCAGCGATGTACCTGGACAACGACCCCGGCGTCTTGATCAGCGCCTGCCTGTTCGGCGATGGTGCCGGTGCGGCGGTCCTGTCGCGCGCGCCGGCGCCGAACCGGCGCGCGATCCGCTGGGTGGATACCCAATCGTTCGTCGATCCGGGCCAGCGCGCGGCACTGATGTTCGAACAGCGCGACGGCATGCTGCGCAACATCCTGACCAGAACAGTGCCGGCACTCGCGGCTACCCATGCCCGCACCGTGCTCGATACGGTGCTGGAGCGGCACGACCTGCGTCCCGGACGCATCGCTGCCTGGATCCTGCATGCCGGCGGACGGGATGTCCTTCAGGAGTTGACGCGTACGCTGGGGGTGAGCGATGACGATCTGCGCCACAGCGCGGCCATGCTGCGCGAGCACGGCAACCTGTCGAGTGCATTCGTGTATTTCGTTCTGCAGACGGCGCTGGCCGGTGGCGCGGAGGGCGGGGGCAGCGCCGACGATGGCTGGTGGTGGCTGGCGACGTTCGGCGCGGGTTTCAGCTGTCACGGCGCGTTGCTGGAAGTTGGCGCGTGATCGTGGCGCTATTTTCTCGGGGTTGCCGTTGATGCTCAGGCGCGTGGACGCCGAAATCCTCGACGATCTCGCCGTGGACGACCCACGGGCCGTCGCATCGCGCCGTGACCTGTTGCGGGTGCATCGGGTCATGCAGACGCGCTCGATTCTAGTCGGCGCACTGCGCGCCTGGGGGCGAGCGGCGCAGGCGCCTCTGAAGATGCTCGAGCTGGGTTGCGGCGACGGCAGGCTGATGCTGCGTACCGCCGCCGTGCTGGCGCCAGACTGGCCACCGGTCGAACTGACCTTGCTCGACCGTCAGCCGCTGCTGACCGATGAAACCATCGCCAGTTACGCCGACCTCGGATGGACGGCAATGCCGCTGACGGCAGATGTCCTGGATTGCGCCCGGGAGCGCCAGGGCGCCGGTCAATCACCACGCTTCGATATCGTCATTGCCAACCTGTTTCTGCATCACTTCACCGAAGCGCCGCTGCAACGCATACTCGGCGCCGTCGCCGGCAGCACGCACCGCTTCCTCGCCAGCGAACCGCGCCGCTCCTGGCTCGCGCTGGCGGGCAGCCATGTCGTCGGTGCGCTCGGCGCAAATGCCGTAACGCGCCAGGATGCGGTCGTAAGCGTGCATGCCGGATTTCGCGCGCTTGAACTGAGCCGCTTGTGGCCGGGCGATCCATCGGCCTGGCGCCTGGACGAATACCCCGCCGGTCCGTTCAGTCACTGCTTCAGTGCCCAACGCACAGGTGCAACATGATGCCTGCCCGTTTCGACGCCGTGGTAGTGGGCGGCGGTCCGGCCGGCGCGGCGACCGCCATCCTGCTGGCCCGTGCCGGCTGGTCGGTGGCCCTGCTGGAAAAACAGCGCTTCCCGCGTCGCAAGGTCTGCGGCGAATGCATCGCCGCCAGCAATCTGCCGCTGCTCGACGTGCTCGGCGTGGGCGACGCCTTGCGCGAGAACGCCGGTCCGCCGATCCGCACCATCGGCCTGATGCACGGCAAGCGGACCGTGGTGGCCGCCATGCCTACCGGACGCCACCGCAACGCCGCATGGGGCCGCGCATTCGGCCGCGAATCGCTCGATACCCTGCTGCTGGACCAGGCCCGTGCGAGCGGCGCCTGCGTTCTGCAGCCATGGTCGGTCGACGACATCACTGGCCGGCCCGGCAATTGGCGCTGTCATGCGCGGCACACCGAGACAGGCAGCGCCATGGTTCTCGACGCCGTGGTGATGATCGATGCGCACGGCTCCTGGGAAACCCTGCGCGGCGCACGGGCACATGGAACGGTCCGCAGGCAGCCCGGCCAGCTGCTGGCCTTCAAGGCAAATTTCATCGACAGCGCCCTGCCGGATGGAATGCTGCCGATTCTCGCCTTCAACGGCGGCTATGGCGGCATGGTCAAGGCGGACGGAGGCGTGACAACGCTGGCATGCTGCATGCGCCGCGATCGCCTGGACACCGTGCGGCGCGCGCACCCCGGGCTGACCGCCGGCGACGCTGTCGAACATACCCTGCGGCGCGAATGCGCAGGCGTCGACGCCGCACTCGCCAGCGCCAGCCGTGCCGGCAACTGGCTCGCATCCGGACCGCTGCGCCCCGGTATTCGCCGATTCGAAACCGATCAACCATTCTTGGTGGGCAATGCGGCCGGGGAGGCACATCCGATCATCGGCGAAGGCATGAGCATGGCATTGCAGGCGGCCTTCGTGCTTTGCGAATGTCTGCTGCGTCATCGCGCGGCAAGGAGCGAGGCGCCGGGGTGCTGGCAGCATTCTGCGGGTCAGGCCTATCACGCACAATGGCGCATGCAGTTCGCGCCACGTCTCAGCTTGGCTGCCGCATTCGCACAGGTCGCCATGCGGCCATTGCCGGCGCGGTTGCTGTGGACCATGCTGCAGCGCGCGCCAGCCTTGCTGTCATGGGGCGCTGCACGCGCCGGAAAGATCCGCTGCGCGATCGATCCGGCGAGCATCAGTGCGTGGGGCGCATTCCAGCCAGGCTGAGCGGATCACTGCGCCGCGCAGCCGCGCAACCGCTTCAGATATCGCGCCCGCACTTCCGGCGACATGTCGCGCAGGTGCGCTGCGATGACCGCCTCCCGCTCCTCCGGGGTCATGGCGATCATCATCTTGCGGTGCATGGCGCAGGTCATCTCCGGATGCTCGTTCGAAGCCAGTGGCGCGGCGGACCGTGCGGATTCCTGGGCGGTTGCAGCCGAGGTCGATGGCGCCGGCACTCCTGGCGCCGGCTGCATCTGCGCCTGCCGCTGCAGGGATGGTGCCGCCGTATCCGGTCCAATCGTCGTCGTCGCGGCCGGGCCGACCACGGTAGCCGTGTAGCGCGGTCCGGGCTCGGGCGCGACGCATCCTGCGAGCAGCGTCGTCATGCAAAAGCCCAGGAGCGCAGTGCTGTGCAAGAACCTGGGCAGGGTATTGAGGATTCGCATTTTCAGTGTCCGAATTCTCGTCATGGATTCATGCTGCGATTTTTTACTACGGCTTTGTATTACGGTTTGAGACAGTCTGTGCCGCAAAGTGCCTGACTTCGCAAGAATACTCGGCGCGATTTCGCCTCGAATGAGCGCGAACAATCATGCCGTCTTTAGATTTTGTCTGGCGCGAAAAAATCGGCTCGCCTGATCAGGCTTCTGACGAAATGTCCATGGCAGGATTGGCATTGTTCGCACCTTTTGATACGCCTCAGTTCACACGCAGGTCACACACGGATCGATTTCATTCACGCTTTAAGCTGAGTAGTGCTGCGTCTGTATTTGGTCGCCGTATTTGGTCGGTCCGCCGTATTTGGTCGGTCACTTGTCACCGACGTTTCGACCATGTCATGTGTCACCGACCTGTCATCGACCTGTCACCGACCTGTCGCCGAAGTGGCCAACGGCAGCAAACACCTGCCCGCACGGCCGGCTTCGCCTGCAGCGGGTTGCCAACTGTTGACATTTCTCTACCCGGACATGGACATACACGCCTAACGTCGAGATATGAAACTCTCAGTTTGGGCGGAACTACAAGGCGTGTCGTACAAGACCGCCCGGCGTATGTGGAAGGCGGGAACTCTGCCGGTGCCCAGTGAGCCGCTTGCCACCGGCACCGTCATCGTGCATGCAGGCGCACCGGCGGCCGGTGTGGCTCTGTATGCTCGCGTCTCAGGCAATGACCAGAAGACCGATCTGGACCGGCAGGTACTGCGCCTGACCGACCACGCCATTGCCAACCGCATCGCGGTTGTCGATGTCGTGCGTGAAGTAGGATCGGGCCTGAACGGCCAGCGCAAGTGTCTTGTTCGGCTGCTGCGCAATCCGCAGGTCCGCACCATCATGGTCGAACACCGGGACCGCTTGGTGCGCTTCGGCTTTGAATATCTGGAGGCTGCGCTCGCCTCCTGTGACCGTCGCCTGATCGTCGTTGACGCCGATGAAGTCGCCGACGATCCGGTGCGCGACACAACCGAAGTGATGACGTCGCTCTGCGCGAGACTGTATGGCAAGCGCTCAGCTGCCAACCGGGCTAAAAAAGCCATTCAAGCCATCCAGGCACAGGACGACCATCCTGCCGCTTTGCATGAGGCCGACTGATGCCTCGCTACCGTACCGACGCGGCTGAGCACAAAGCTTTTACGTACCAAGCACGGCTGATCGTCGATCCGGCCATCGAGGCGGCTTTGGAGGCTTATGCGGGTCTCTACGGGCATGCAGAGCGGTGTCTCTTTGCGGCCATCGACCGCGGCGCCGATCCAGATAAAATCAAACCTTCCTTTAGCCGTGAACACGGCATCACCGCCCGCCAGTACAACGCGATCGCAGCAGGCCTCAAAGGCAAGATCGCCAGCATCAAGGAGCGGCGCACCGGCCTGATCGAGGAATCAGCCGGCCGCATCAAGAAGGCGGCTGAAGTGATCAAGAGGTTGAGTAAAAGACCGAAAAAGCCGAGGGCGGCGAAGGGGCAGGCGCCTGACGCCGAAGCGCTGGCCAGGTACCAGGCTGCCGAGGACAAGCGCAAGTCCAGTTTGCATCACAAGAAGCGGCGCCTGACCATGCTCGAAGCCAGGCATGCGGCGATGGTGGCCGACGATGCACATGACATCGTTCGCATCGCCTTTGGCTCGCGCAAGCTGTTTCGCTCCCAGTTCGACCTGAAGGCCAACGGCTATGAGACGCATGCCGAGTGGCTGCAAGCCTGGCAGGCCGCGCGCAGCAACCAGTTCATGGTCCTGGGCAGCAAGGATGAGGCGGCCGGCTGCCAGGGCTGCGTGGCCACCATCAGGCCCAACGAGACGCTGTCGCTTCAACTGCGCCTGCCGGATGCGCTGGCTCAGCACGGCAAGCACCTGAATCTGCACGGCGTGCGCTTCGAATACGGCGCGGCCAATGTCTTGGCGGCCCTGCGCTCGTCATCCATATCGATTACAAAGGATGCGCAAGGCAAGGCGGTGCGCAAGCGCACCGGCACGGCCCTGAGCTACCGCTTCGTCAAACAGGGCCCGTACTGGACCGTGTTCGTCACGATGATGATCGGACTGCTGCCGGTTGTAACGCACACCCGGCTGGGCGCTGTTGGCATCGACTTCAACGCTGACCACCTGGCAGTCGCTGAAATTGACCACAGCGGCAATCTGGTGGACTTCCTGCGACTGCCAACGACAGTGCTGGGTAAAAGCAGCGACCAGCGCCAGGCGATCTATGGCGAAGCCGCAGCCGAGATCGCCGATCGGGCCAGGCGTGCGAGTAAGCCGGTCGTGCTCGAAGCACTCGACTTCAGTGCCTGCAAGGCGGCGCTCGAGACAGTCAGCCCGCGCCGGAGCCGCATGATGAGCGCTCTGGCCTACCGGCAGGCCGGCGCCATGATCCGGGCAGCGAGTTTCCGCGCGGGCGTGGAAGTCATCGAAATCAACCCCGCCCACACGTCCGTAATCGGCGCAGTGAACTACGCCCAGCAGCGTGGTGTATCAGTTCATATCGGGGCAGCTTGTTCGATTGCCCGACGAGGTTTGGCTTTCTCCGAACGCACGCCCCGCAGCACCGCGATCATCCCGGTGCGCAATGGCGGCCACGGCACTCTCACCCTACCGGTTCGGAATCGGGCGAGACATGTGTGGTCGTACTGGGCGGCGATCAGGCGAAAGCTCATAGCCGCGCATGTAGCGCATTACCGGTCGGGTGGAGGCAAGAAGCCGCCTGCGCCGCTGTCGTCACTTCCGCAGACAGCGTGCTCTTACCGGCATTTGCAGGTGCGATCCCTGCAGGCGAATCGTTCGGTCGACCGTGCACCGGACGTGTGGTC
>JAYUWF010000168.1:0-5546 GCA_043753685.1 Herminiimonas sp. | reverse complement strand
GTGCAGAAGGTGACCACGGTCTTGCCCGCAAACTCCTCCCGGTGCCGTTCCACCACCTCCGGAAATTCACTGAATTTGGTGATCCGGTAATCGACCGTACCGTCGAAGGTGCCGACATCGACCTCGAAACCGTTGCGCGTGTCGAGCATCACCACGGGCCGGCCGGCATCGTCGACACCGGCATCGAGCCAGCGCTTCAGGGTTGCCGGTGCCACGGCCGGCGCACGCCCCAGCTCCGGTTTGATCAGCGGATGCTTCATGGTGATCAGTTCGGGTTTGCACTTGACCAGCATGCGCTTGAAGGGCTGGGTCTGCGAGCCGCTTTCCTTGACCTCGATGTGCGCGAAGCGCTGGTCCTGTTTCAGCCAAGTCAGGAAACTGTCGATCGCGCTGCGCGTTCCGGCCAGGAACAGGTTGATGCCTTCCGGACTCAGCAGGATCGTGCCTTTCAGCGCCAGCCGATCGCAGATATCGAGGAAGCGCAGCCGCGCTGCTTCATCGGCATCGAAGCTGACGAAGCGATAGGCAGCAATGTTTAGGATCGGATAATTGATCGGAGAATCGGTGGGGGCAGGTGCTGGCATGTAGCGGGGAAAGGCTGAAAGTTGATTGCAGATCGGCGCGCAGATCGAGCCGATACGCAAGCATTATAACTTTCGTGGCAGCGAAATCCGGAGCCACGCAGCAAGGTAAAATACGTGCATGACTTCCCCGACTTCCCCGACCTCCCCGACCTCCCCGACCTTTACCCACCTGCGCCTGCATTCCGAGTACTCGATCGTCGACGGCCTGATTCGCATCGACGACGTGGTCGATGCCGCTGCAATAGACAAGCAACCGGCGCTGGCGATCACCGATCTGTCCAATCTGTTCGGCATGGTCAAGTTCTACAAGGCCGCACGCAAGAAAGGCATCAAGCCGATCGTCGGTTGCGATGTCTGGATCACCAACGACAACGACCGCGACAAGCCATCCCGGTTGCTGTTGCTGGTCAAGAATGCGGCCGGCTATCTGCAATTGTGCGAACTGATTTCGCGCGCCTGGCTGGAAAACGTCCATCGCGGCCGGGCCGAGATCCGCACGCAATGGCTGGAGCAATTGCAACCGGCCGGCGGCCTGATCGCCTTGTCGGGCGCGCAGTTCGGCGACATCGGCATCGCCATCGAAAACGGCAATCTGGATGCGGCCGAACGTTGCGCGCGACGCTGGGCAGCGATCTTCGATCAGCATTTCTATATCGAGATCCAGCGCGCCGGCCAGCCGAACATGGAGCAGCAGGTCCGGCAATCGCTGGCGCTGGCCGACCGCTTGCAGCTGCCGGTGGTGGCCACGCATCCGGTGCAGTTCCTGTCGCCTGAAGAATTCACGGCGCACGAGGCGCGGACCTGCATTTCGGAAGGCGAAATTCTTGCCAACCCACGGCGGGCCCGACGTTTCAACGATCAGCAATGCTTCAAGACGCAGGCGGAAATGGGCGAATTGTTCGCCGACCTGCCGGAAGCGCTGTCCAATTCGGTCGAAATCGCCAAGCGCTGCAACCTGATCCTGGAACTGGGCAAGCCGCGTTTGCCGGATTTCCCGATTCCGGATGGCCTGTCGGTCGATGATTTCCTGGTGGTGGAAGCCAAGGCTGGTCTCGAACTGCGCCTGGCGCACCTGTACCCCGACCCTGCGGTACGCGAAGAGCAGCGCGCGCGCTATGAATCGCGCCTGACCTTCGAGACCGATACCATCATCAAGATGGGCTTCCCGGGGTACTTCCTGATCGTGGCCGACTTCATCCGCTGGGCCAAGAACAACGGCGTGCCGGTCGGACCTGGCCGAGGATCGGGCGCCGGGTCGCTGGTGGCGTATTCGCTGTCGATCACCGACCTCGATCCGTTGGCCTACAACCTGCTGTTCGAGCGCTTCCTCAATCCGGAACGGGTATCCATGCCCGACTTCGACATCGACTTTTGCCAGGAAGGGCGCGACCGCGTCATCCAGTACGTCAAGGATCGCTACGGCAAGAATGCGGTGTCGCAGATTGCCACCTTCGGCACCATGGCGGCCAAAGGCGCGATCCGCGATGTCGGCCGGGTGCTCGACATGGGCTACAACTTTTGCGACGGCATCTCCAAGCTGATTCCGTTCAAGCCGGGCAAGCTGGTGACGATTGCCGACGCAAAAAAAGAAGAGCCGATGCTGGCCGAGCGTGAAGCCAATGAAGAAGAAGTCGCGCAATTGCTGGCACTGGCCGAAAAGGTCGAAGGCATCACCCGCAACGTCGGCATGCATGCCGGCGGCGTGCTGATCGCGCCGGGCAAGTTGACCGATTTCTGCCCGCTGTACACCCAGGGTGGCGAGACCGGCGTGGTGTCGCAATACGACAAGGACGACGTCGAAGCGGTCGGCCTGGTGAAGTTCGACTTTCTGGGTCTGACCACGCTGACGATTCTGGATCGGGCCGTGCGTTACATCAAGCAGCTCGACCCGGCGATGGCCAATTTCAACCTCGAGGATCTGCCGCTCAACGATCCGGCTTCGTACGACTTGCTGACCAAGGCGAAGACAGTCGCCGTCTTCCAGCTGGAAAGCCGCGGCATGCAGGGCATGCTGAAGGATGCCCGGCCGGATCGCTTCGAAGACATCATCGCGCTCGTCGCTCTGTACCGCCCGGGTCCGATGGATCTGATTCCGGATTTTTGCCGGCGCAAGCACGGCGAGCGCTTCGATTATCCCGACCCGCGCACCGAAGGCATTCTGTCGGAGACCTACGGCATCATGGTCTATCAGGAGCAGGTGATGCAGATGGCGCAGGTGGTCGGCGGTTATTCGCTGGGCGGCGCCGACCTGCTGCGCCGCGCGATGGGCAAGAAAAAGGCCGAGGAAATGGCCGAGCATCGCCAGATCTTCCGCGACGGCGCGGCCAAGGATGGCTTGTCGGAAGCCAAGGCCGACGAAATCTTCGACCTGATGGAAAAATTCGCCGGCTACGGCTTCAACAAGTCGCATGCCGCTGCCTATGCGCTGCTGTCGTATCACACCGCCTACCTGAAGGCGCATCATCCCGCTGCCTTCATGGCCGCCAACCTGTCGCTGGCGATGGACGATACCGACAAGATCAAGATCCTGGTCGAGGATGCGCTGGAAGTGTGCAAGCTGACCCTGCTGCCACCGGACATCAACCTGTCGGATTACCGCTTCCTGCCGGTCGGCGAGCCGGGCAAGAAAGCCATGCAGATCCGCTACGGCCTGGGCGCCGTCAAGGGCTCCGGACAAAGCGCGATCGAAGCCATCATGGTGGCGCGCCAGGGCAAGCCTTTCACGGATCTGTTCGATTTCACCAAGCGGGTCGACAAGCGTCAGATCAACCGCCGCACCATCGAGTCACTGGTGCGCGCCGGCGCCTTCGATTGCTTTGGCGTCGACCGGGCCACGCTGCTGGCCACCGTCGGCATGGCCATGGAAGGCGCCGAGCAGGCGGAGGCATCGGCCAACCAGGTCAGCCTCTTCGGTGGCGACGACGAAACGTTTCACGCCACGCCGGACTACGTCAAGGTCACGGCCTGGGGCAACAAGCAGCGCCTGACCGAAGAACAGGCGGCGCTCGGCTTTTATCTGTCGGGGCACCTGTTCCATGCGTAACAGGGCGAGGCCCGGCGCTTCGCCCGCACCAAGCTGTGCGACCTGAGCGCTTCGCGCGAGCCGCGCTTGATCGCCGGTGTGGTCACCGGCGTGCGCACCCAGATGACCCAGCGCGGCAAGATGATCATCGTCACGCTGGACGACGCCAGCGCCACCGTCGATGTCACGGTCTACAACGAACTGTACGAACCGAACCGGGCGCTGTTCAAGGAAGACGAATTCCTGGCGGTGCAGGGCAAGGTATCGGAAGACCGGTTTTCCGGGGGCTTGCGCATCACGGCCGAGAAGGTCATGGACATTGCCGCGGCGCGGATCGCGTATGGCAGAAAATACGCGTTTTCGATTTCGAGCAGCATCGACCCGGCACAGATCAAGAGCATGCTGGCGCCGTTCCGCTCGGCCACCGGGCTGCCCCTGATCACGCATTACACCCAGCACGGCATCGATTGCGAAATTTGCTGGCCGGACGACTGGCGAGTCTCGCCGGTCGATGCCTTGCAACAGATTCTGGTCGAGCGGCTCGGGGCCAAGAGCGCGCTGGTGGAATACGGTTAGTCGGCAGCCGGTCGAGATGGATCTCAGTCGAGCCGCTCGACAGCTACGCTGATGAGCGCCATGTCCTCGGTCGGCATCGAAAACGTGCGGATCTCGGCGACCACGTTGCCGCCTTCCACGCTGAACAATCCCTCGATCGTCTTGTCCAGGCCGAGGGTGCCTTCGAGCGATCCGTTGACCAGTCGCTGTGGCTTTTGCGTCCCGCCATTCAGAAACACATCCCAGGTGGCGACGTCGGTAGAGGCGCGCGCCTGGCTGGCGTACGTGATCTGCCAACGGTAGTGGCCGGGCGGCAGCGTCGCATACGGCCCGAAGCTCAATACACCGGTCGGAATCGGCGGAATCGGCGGGGCGATTGGCCTCGGTGACGCCGGCGTTACCGGTTGCCCCGGTGGCCCTGGCTGAGCGGCGGCGGACTGCGCCGACGCAAGCGGACCATCATGGACCGGCTGGCGGCGATCCACCAGTCGACCGTCGACCAACCTGCCGACCACGGTACCGAGCCGGCTTGCCGGCCAGACCACACGCTGTGTCAACGTTGCGGCGCGCGCACCGGGCAATGCCGCGACCCAGGTCGCCGCGCTCGTACCGGGCCGGCAGATCAACGCCGCCTGCCACATGAAACAGGCGTCGCGCGCGGCCAGCTGGCGCAGCACCGAGGGCGCTGCCAGCGGATCCTTGTCCAGCGCCCGTGCCGACATGATGTACAGATGCTGCGGGCGGGGGTGTCCGGCCGGGTCGCCTTGCAGTGGCTGGCAATCCGTGTTCGGCCGTGCCACATACGCGGTGTTCATTCGAGCGCCGTAGAAACCCGCCACCTGCTGCAGCCGTAGATAGAATTGCGGGTCGTCGTCGCTGCACGTGTACCCGGGATAGACGTCGAGCTGCGTCACGCCCGCCATCAATGTTTCCCACGCCTGCCAGGGATGCGCAACAGGGCGGCTGGCGGCCGCCGCGAGCGTGTCACGGTAGGGTTGCAGGTCGAGCCATTGCACGCCCAGTGCCGCCACGATCGCGGCCGTGGCCCAGGCCGAAGGCTTACGCAAGAGCGACGCCAGGGCGAAGAACAAAACCGCATAGCCGACTGGCCAGAAAAACCGGCCGCTGGCGCGGAACGTACCGGTCAACGGCGTCAGGAAATCCGGCAATGGATAGCTGAACAGCCGCTGCGCGCCAAGGTAGGCCACGTTGGATACGGCATACAGCGCCAGCAGCAGCAGGACCGTTGCCAGCGCCGGAAAGCGCCGTAGCGACAGGCCGCGGGTGCGCGGTTGCAGCATCACGATCAACAGCAGCAACCAGACGCCCGCGCCGAAGAAGTTGGCGCCCTCGCCCTGGCTGCCATTGCCGTCGGTGATGCAATT
>JAYUWF010000167.1:0-5552 GCA_043753685.1 Herminiimonas sp. | reverse complement strand
GTCGATCACCAGCGTATGCGTGGAAAGGATGAAGGCGCGCTGTACCAGGTTTTTCAATTCCCGCACATTGCCCGGCCATGAGTAGGAACGGATCATGTCGAGCGATCTGCGCGCGAAGACCTTCTGGGTTCCTTCCTTTGCATTGAACGTGTCGAGAAAATGCAGTGCCAGCGCTTCGACGTCGCCGACCCGCTCACGCAACGGCGGTATCCGGATCGGAAAAGCCGCCAGCCGGTACATCAGATCGGCGCGCAGGCTGCGTTCCTTCACGGCGGCATCCAGATCGCGATTGGTGGCAGCGACCAGACGCACATCGACCTGTACTTCGCCATCGCCGCCGACGCGCATGAAGGCGCCGGATTCCAGAACCCGCAATAATTTGACCTGCATGTCGGCTGGCATTTCGGTAATTTCGTCGAGGAACAAGGTGCCGCCCGAAGCATGCTCGAAATAGCCCAGGTGCTGTCGGAGCGCGCCGGTGAAACTGCCTTTTTCGTGACCGAACAGCGCAGCCTCGATCAGGTGCGGTGGTATCGCGCCGCAATTGACGGCAATGAAGGTGTTGCCGGCACGCGCACTCGATTGATGAATCGTTTGAGCGATCAATTCCTTGCCGGTGCCCGATTCCCCGACCAGCAGCACGGCTGCGTCAGTGGCGGCCACGCGTGCGACCTGTTGGTACAGGCGCTCCATTGCCGGTGACGAACCGTACAGTAGTCCAAACGATTTCAATGATTTTTCTGATGCCATGACGGTCGAATAGAGCGATGCAATGGCCGATGCGCAGCGATGCAGGCTTCTTATTTCCTTGTAACGCTTACTTTGGACTGGTAATTTTTACTGAAAAAAAAGCATGCATGTTGATGCCTCGTATGACTTGGCTGTATTGCGCGGTCCAATGACTGCATTGCGCTTGTTGGCATGGAAAGTGCGTTCTTCAGGAACTTGGGAAGGCCCAAATTTTGAGCAGCGAATCTTGAGCACAGCATCGCTCATCGCTATCCGACTCGAACCATCGGTTGGCTACACCAATTTAATTTCACTGAAAGGGTAGATATGAATGCACTACTGAGCACATCAAGAATAGTCTTCGCGGCGGCCGTACTGAGCCTCGCCGTGAGCGGCTGCGATCGACGTTCGGCAACGGAACAGTCGGGCGCGTCAGGCATGGGTTCCGGCGGTGCGGGTGGCTCGGACCCGTCCAGCGGCAGCGGATCGGCGAGCGGCGGTTCGGCCGGTGGCAGCAGCGGTACGTCAGGCAGCAGCGGCATGTCCGGGGGCGCAGGTTCCGCCGGCAGCAGCTCGACACCCAGTGGCAGCTCCGGCACGGGAACGCCAGGCAGTTCGGGCGCCACCTCCGGCAGCAGTGGCGCATCCGGCGGCGACGCATCGGGCTCCACCGGTGCAGGCGGCAGCGGCAGCAGTGGCAGTGGCACGAGCGGCAGCAGCGGTGGTACTAGCGGCAGCAGCAGCAGCGGAAGTGGCAGTGACAGCAGCGGAGCTGCTGGTAGCAGTGGGTCCGGCACATCGGGTTCCTCCGGCTCTTCGACGCCGCCGCGCTCGCCCGCCGCAGGGTCGAGCTCTGGCAGTTCGTCCGGCAAGTAAGCGGAACCAGACGGCGCCACGGTTGTCAGTCATCGACTGAAGCGTGACGTCGGCCGTTACTGCTTACCGGCGTCGCATCGCAACGCCGAGAGATGTCTGCACAATTCTTCCGCACGCGCGGTCGGGCAATGTCCAGACGCCGTGCCGATGCAGTGGTGCGGAGGAATAATTCTGGGCATCCCATTCAGTCAATCGACACATCATTCAACTCTGAGAGGATCACCCCATGGATTTTCGATCAACGACCGCACGTGCCTTCTTGCTGGCAGCCGTGCTGAGCCTTGCAACGGCCGGTTGCGGTAAACGCGGTAACGGCGACGAGGCAGCCGCTGGCGGCGGTAGCGGCAGCGCAAGTTCCGGCAGTTCCAGTAGCGGCGCTTCCGGCGCCGCCGGTGCTGGCAGCACCGGATCGGCAGGAATGTCGGGCAGTTCCGGCGCGGGCACCTCAGGCACCTCGGGCACCTCGGGCGGCAGCGGATCGGCCGGCGGCGCTGCCTCCACTGCCGGCGCGGCGATCGATGACAGCATCATCACCACCAAGCTCAAGACCGCGCTGCTGGCCGATACGACGTTGAAGGGAAGCGATATTTCGGTGGAGACGCGCGGCGGGGAAGTTTCATTGTCGGGAACCGTGACCAGTCCGGCGCAAAAAGATCACGCGGCTAAAATTGCGCAAGCCCTGAATGGTGTCAAGAACGTCAACAACAAGCTCGTCTTGAAAAAATAATGGGCGGATCCGGGTTGCGCGGCCGCGTGCCGATGTAGGTCAAGACTCAGGTACAGATACAGATATAGACCGAGACGAACACGATGCCGCATTCGCACATCGCCGTGCGCATGCGGCATCGTCACGCCTGGTGGTCTGGAATCCGGCTCGATCAGATAATCGACCGGTGGATGTCCTTATGACAGATCAACGATCTTCAGGCACAGCGCCACATACTTAGGCCTTGCAGATTCGGGTATGCGAACCAGGCTGCGTGCCGAGGCCGCCTCCTGACGTCAACGCTGCCTGAAAGGCGGCAGCACCGGGTTGCGACAGTGCGAAGCAAAGATACAACCTGCCGGTGCTACCGTATCCACCCCTGAACGTTTTGATCGATTCAATCAGTTTTGTAAAGTACAAGCCATGCCACATGCCTTGATTGTCGGCGACGACGTGAGTACGCGCAACGAAATAACCGCCGCTTGTATCGCAAATGGCTTCATGGTGGCCAGCGCGATGGGTCAACGGGATGCGCACTTGCAAATTTCAAGCCAGCGCCCCGACATTGCCTTTGTCGACCTGAATCTTCCCGACGGTAACGGCATGGCGTTTTTCAACAAGGTCGAGTTCCGTAGCTTGAGCGAGATCGTCCTGGTCACCGGCGAAGCAACCGTTGATACCGCAGTCGAAGCGCTGCGCGTGGGAGCCGCCGATTACCTGACCAAGCCGGTCAACCTACGGCGCCTGCAGATGGTGCTGAGCCGGGTTGGACGCCAGCTTGCGCTGAAGGCCGAACTCGGCGCGGCCGATCGCGACCCGGCGCGCGGCGGCCATTTCGGCAGCATGCTCGGCGCCGCACCGGTGATGCAGAAGCTGTATCACCACATCGGGCGGGTGGCACCGACCGAGGCCACGGTCCTGCTGCTGGGCGAGAGCGGGACGGGTAAGGAAATCGCGGCGCAGACGATCCATGATCTCAGCCTGCGCCAGCGCCAGCCATTCCTGCCGGTGAACTGCGGCGCAATTTCGCCGCTGCTGATCGAGAGTGAAATCTTCGGGCATGAGAAAGGCAGTTTTACCGGGGCCGACCGTCAGCACAAGGGGTACTTCGAACGGGCCGACGGCGGTACGCTGTTTCTCGACGAAGTCACGGAAATGCCGCTCGAACTGCAGGTCAAGCTGCTGCGTGTGCTCGAGACCGGTGCCTTCATGCGCATCGGCAGCAACCAGGAGCTCGCCACCGACGTGCGCATCATCGCCGCCAGCAACCGCGATCCGGAAGACGCCATCGGCGAAGGCAAGTTACGCCTGGACCTGTATCACCGCCTCAATGTCTTTCCGTTGTTGATACCGCCGCTGCGCGACCGCGGCACCGACGTGGCGTTACTGGCGCAGCACTTCCTCGACGACCTGAATGCGACCCATGGCACCGACAAGCGATTGTCGGAAGATGGACTGGCCAGCCTGGCCTGCTATCACTGGCCCGGCAACGTCCGCGAACTGCGCAACTACATCCAGCGCGCCTACATCCTGTCGGACCTTGTCATCGATGCGGCGGCACTGGCGCCGGCATTCACGTCGCAATCGCCGGTAGGACTGGCGCTTGCGATCCCGGTCGGCACGTCGCTGGCGGAGGTTGACCGCAAGCTGATCTTCGCCACTCTCGAATTGTGCGGCGGCGTGAAAAAGCGGGCAGCCGACATCCTGGGCATCAGTCTCAAGACGCTCTACAACCGCCTGGAAGAATATGGACCGCACGATCTGTCGCGGCGCGAAAGCACCGATCGGTCTCAGGTCTGACGGCGTACGGTGGTGGTGTCCGTATCGGCGTGCGCCGCGCATCTGGCGCAGCCCATGCGGGCACTTCAGTCCACGCATTGCAGTGGTTGAAGAGCCCGCCATCGTGATTGTGTGAAGTCGATGGATCAATGTAGTTTTTACTGGAGCCGGTAATTCATGCTGAAGTTGCGATGTCGCCCTCGCAGTTCGTTGGCGCGCGATCCGCGCTCCTGGCAGGCTGCCGTGGACAGTTTGGGAATGCGGCAGCTGGCATGAGAATTGCACTTTTAAAAAGAGTTTTGAAGTCGATCGTCTCAATCGTCTGTCGAGCATTTTTGCAAATGCATCCACGAACACTTTCGCAGACGAAAACAGTTGCGCGGTGCGGTTTCCCGGAACGGATGGATCGTCCACCGTCCCAGCGAATAGGTTTGCATCGATTACGTCCGCACGGTTCATGACGCGGATGGCGCAACGCCATCCTTGCAACTGACGCAGCGTGCGCCTCGGGACCAGTGGAATGCCGTGTCGCAATCGCGCAGGGCAACCGGTTGCCGCGCCGCGAACATTTTTTTATTTCCAATCACGCGCCGATTGATCGGCAAGGAGAAAGCATGCCCACGATTATCGTTTTTTCACATCTACGCTGGAATTTCGTGTTTCAGCGACCGCAGCATCTCCTGTCCCGCCTGGCGGCATACTATCCCGTACTGTTCATCGAAGAACCCGTACAGTCGGAGGATCCCTCGGCAACCCCATTCCTGCAGAAATCGATCGTCGCACCCAATGTCACTGTCTGCGTGCCGCACACGCCGGTCGGCATGCCGGGATTCCACGACGATCAATTGCCGCACCTGCAGGAGCTGCTGCGTCCGCTGGTCGCGCCACTGGTCGATCCGATCGTGTGGCTCTACACGCCGATGGCGTTGCCGTTGCTGCCGGAGCTGCACGCGCGTCTGGTGATCTATGACTGCATGGACGAGCTCTCCGGCTTCAGGAACGCGCCGAAGCAATTGCTGCAACGGGAAAACGCCGTGCTGCGCCAGGCCGACCTGGTCTTCACCGGCGGCCCGAGCCTGTACCGTGCCAAGCGTGACCGTAATGCGCGGGTTTCCTGCTTTCCCAGCAGCGTGGACGTCGATCACTTCGGCCAGGCGCTGGAGCGCCGCCAGTCGCATGTGGCGCAACAAGATGTTCCGCATCCCCGCGCCGGTTACTACGGGGTGATCGACGAGCGCTTTGATTGCGACCTGATCGCTCAACTGGCCGACGCTCGGCCGGCACTGCAGATCATGCTGGTCGGACCAGTCGTCAAGATCGATGCCGCGCAATTGCCGCAGCGGCCGAACATCCATTACTTCGGTCAGCAACCCTACGAAGCACTGCCGAATTTTCTGGCCGGCTGGGACGTGTGCCTGCTGCCGTTCGCCCTCAACGAAGCGACCCGCTTCATCAGTCCGAC
>JAYUWF010000166.1:0-5559 GCA_043753685.1 Herminiimonas sp. | reverse complement strand
TCAAATCAGATTTCCAGATTGTCGATCAGGCGCGTCGCGCCCAGCTTGGCGGCAGCCAGCACCACCAGCGGCGCGTTCTGCGCCAGGTCGCCAATCTGGAAATCTGATTTGACGACGCCTTCAGGACCCGAACCCGGGACATCGCAAGCGGCGCGGAGGTTGATTCCGCAGCCGCTTTTTTCATGGCACGCACGGGCAGCGATGGTGCTGCTGGCATCGACAATGGTGACGACCACGCCGGTGCATGCCGCAGCCGTCAGCGCAACCGACGATGCCGGCAATCTGATTCGATTGCCTGCGCCAGCCATGCGCATCATCAGCCTGGCACCGCATGCGACCGAACTGCTGTTTGCTGCCGGAGCGGGAGGCCGCATCGTCGGCGTCAGCCAGTTCAGCAATTACCCGCCCGAAGCGAAAAAAATCGCCTCGGTCGGTGGCGCGGCATCGCTCGACCTGGAGCGGATCATCGGTTTGAAACCGGACCTGGTGGTGGGCTGGGGTAGCGGTAGTTCGGCTGCACAGGTGGCGCGCTTGCGCTCGCTCGGCATCGCCGTGTTCGAAAGCGAGCCGCGCGATTTTGCTGCGGTGGCTACTTCGCTGGAACGCCTGGCGGCGCTGGCCGGTACCGATGAAGTCGGAAAGGCGGCTGCCGCCAAGTTTCGCAGCGAGCTGGAACAATTGCGAAATACCTATGCAGCGCGCACGCCGGTGACGGTGTTCTTCCAGGTCTGGCAAGCGCCGCTGATGACCTTGAACGATGCGCACCTGGTGTCGGCGGCGATGCATGTCTGCGGCGCAAAGAACGTTTTCGGCGGCTTGCCGCAGCTGGCGCCGACCGTCAGCCTCGAAGCCGTGTTGCAGGCCGATCCGGATGTGATCGCCAGCAGCGGCAGCGAACAGAGCGATGCCCTGAAAAACTGGCGCCGCTTCGGCAACATGAAAGCGGTCGCACGCGGCAACCTCGTTCTGCTGCCGGGCGACACGATGACCCGGGCGGGACCCAGGATCGTCGATGCTACCCGGACCTTGTGCCAGAAGCTTGACGCTGCACGGCTGCGGCTTAAGTAACAAGTAACAAGTAACAAGCAACGCCAGCGCTGGCCTGTAACGATCGCGTCAGCTTTCGATCCACTTCAGCACATCGTGCCACTGCTCGACATCACGCTCGACCCGCGACGGCGCCACATCCCATAGCGTGGTGCCGCGCGCTGCCAGCTGCACGTAATTCTGCGTATCGCGCAGGTGACCGAGCACCGGCAATCCCAGCCCGGTGACGTAATGCGCGAGCTGGTCGGCGGCCCTGGTGCGCACGTTGACGCGCATGCCCAGCACGCCGATCTGTGTCTTGCCGCGCCGGGCCAGCAGCTTTTGCAAGAAAGCCTGGGTCGCCAGGATGTCGAAGATCGACGGTTGCAACGGCACCACCACCTTGTCGGCCAGGCGCAGCGCTTCTTCCATCTTCGCGCCATCGAAACCGGCTGGCGTATCGAGCACCACATGGGTGGTGCCCTTTGGCGGCTTGGCCAGATGTCCGTCGGTCAGTTCCCAGGAGGCGATTTTCGGCAGGCTGGCCGGGCGCAGATCCAGCCAGGCGCGCGAGGATTGCTGCAGGTCGACATCGCCCAGCATGACCTTGTGGCCCTGGCTGGCAAAATATCCGGCCAGATTCGTGGCGAAGGTGCTCTTTCCAACTCCGCCTTTCGGATTGGCGACTACGATGACTGGCATGGTTTTTCCCCCTGAAATTGTGGCCGGTACTGCCTTGATCGCGGCACCGTTGATTATTTTTTTCACAAGAATAGCATGGGGTATTTGCGTCGCGTTGCAGCCGGTCACATCAGGATGCGATGAATCCATAGCGTTCGTGATCCAGCGCGATCCGATCGAACCGGCAACCGTAGGCCTGGGCCAGATTGGCCGTCGTCATGACCACCTCGACCGGTCCGCACGCAACGCTGCCGGGCGACAGCAGCAGCACGTGGCTGGCGAAGCGCGCCGCCAGGTTGATGTCGTGACAGGTCAAGATCATCGCGTGCCGGGCCGACAGCTCGCGCAGTAACCGCATCATGCGCAATTGCTGCGCCACGTCCTGATGCGCGGTGGGCTCGTCGAGCAGCATGATGCCGGGCGCCTGCGCCAGCAATGTTGCAAGCGCTACCCGCTGCCGTTCTCCGCCCGACAATTGCAGGATGTCGGCATCGGCAAACCCGCTCATGCCGACGGCTTCCAGGGCTGCGCGCGCAATTGTGATGTCTTCCTGCGCATCCCGGCGGGTGCTGGCGCGCTGGCCGACACGCAGGTTGCCGCGCAGGTTGCCACAATACGGCGTACGGCCGATCAGCACGGTGTCGAGAGCGCTGGTTGAAAACGCATCGACCTGCTGTTGCGCCATCATGCCGCGCGCATGGGCCAGCAATCCGAGTGACCAATCCTGCAATGGCTTGCCATCGAGCGTGATACTGCCGGCCGCCGGCGCCAGCAAACCCGCCAGCGACTGGAGCAAGGTGGTCTTGCCGACACCATTCGGTCCCAGTACACACCATAGCTCGCCCCGCTCGACCCGCCAGTCGAGGGCGTCGATCAGGATGCGTGGACCTGCCTGGATCCGCAACTGGTGGCACTGCAGCAGTGCGGCGACCGTCATCTGCGACTTCGGGCAAGCAGGCTCAACAACACCGGTACGCCGACCATTGCTGTGATCACACCCACAGGCAACTGGAGCGGCGCGGCGATCGTGCGGGCCAGCAGGTCGGCCAGCGCCAGCGCAGCGCCGCCGGCCAAGGCACAGCCGGGCAGCAGCACGCGCTGGTCGTTGCCGATCAGCAGGCGCAATGCATGCGGCACCACCAGTCCCACGAAGCCGATGCTGCCTGCCACCGCCACTGCCGAGGCAGTCGCAAGCGAGGCGACGAACAGGGCAGCCGCGCGCAGCGGTACCACCCGAATGCCGAGCAACTGTGCGTTCGCATCGCCATGCAGCAGGACGTTCAGCGACGGTGCGGCACGAACGCTCCACACCAGCGCGGCAACCAGCACCAGCAATGCAGGCAAAAAGAGCTGCGTGTTTTCCAAGTCGCCCATGAGCCAGAAAATCATGCCGCGCAGCGTGTTGTCCGGCGCCATGCTGAGCATCAGTGTAATGACGGCCCCAAACCCGGAAGCGATCATGACCCCGGTGAGGATCAATCGCACGCCACCGGTACCGGCGGCCATCATCGACACCGGGCCCAGCCCGAAGAGCGCGCGCCGGGCCAGCAGGAACAGCAACCCGATCGCGGCGAGCGCGCCGATCAGTGCGCCCAGATGCACGCTCCATTCGCTGCGCCAGCCAAGGCCGGCGGCAAGCAGCGCCGGCGTCGCCAGCAACATTCCCATGGCGCCTGCGGCAGCGCCGCCGGAGACACCCAGTACGTAGGGATCGGCCAGGGGATTGCGTAACAAGACCTGCATCAAGGCGCCGGCCAACGCGAGCAGCGCACCGACGGCAAAGGCCGCCAGCGAACGCGGATACCGCAATTGCCAGATGACGTCAGCCGCCGCTGCCGGCAAGCCATCGGCTCGCAGGCAACCGCTGCTGCCGCACAGGGCGGCGGCGGCCACCGACACGATGGCCAGCAGCGCCAGCAATGCCAGAATGCTCAGTGCGCGGCGCGGCATCGAGGTCATGAGGCGTTTCGACTCATCGCATCAGGGCTGCCAGCGCACGCCGGCAAAGATGCCCCGCGGCGGCTGGTTGTAACCGGTCGCCGTCTGATAATCGCGATCGAAGACATTGTCGATCCGGCCATACAGCTCCACCGATTTTGCCAGGCGATAGCGGGTCGTCAGATTGACCAATGCGTAGGCAGGCAACTGTGCGGTGCCGTCCGGACGGGCGCCGGTGAAGCCGACATCACCGCCAACCTGCCAGGCGCCGAAGCTGCGATCGGCGCCGATCGACGCCAGTGTCTGCGCCCGACGACGCAAGCGTGCGCCGGTCGAATCATCGCGGGGATCCTGCAAGGTCAGGCTGGCGCGCAAGGCGGTGTCGGCCAGCGTGGTGCTGGCGGCGACTTCCAGGCCACGATTGGTGGCGCGGGCGATGTTGGCGAAGGTATTGACGACCGGGTCGTATTGCAATTGCTGCCGGGTGCGGGTATCGAACAAGCCGGCACGCACCAGCGTGCCCTTCGATGAATACTGTGCGCCGAGTTCGAAGGAACGCGAGCGCTCCGGTTTCAAGGCCGGGTTGCCGAAGCCGGGCGAATACAGGTAGCCGAGGGGCGGCGCGGCAAACCCGGTGGCGGCGCTGGCCAGCAGTTTCCAGCTGTCCGACAGGAGGTAGCCGTAGCCGGCATAACCGGTCGTGGCGCTTTCGAGCCGGTCGATCCGGTCGTGCCGCACATTGAACTGGAACTGCTGCGCGCCGCGTTTGCCCTGCACCCCAGCGAAGACGCTGCTGGCGTTGCGTGCGATGTCGAGCAGGTCGCCGAAACCATCGTCGGTATCGAGGCGCTGCCATTGCCGCTCGGCGCCGGCCGTCGCGCTCCAGCCATCGGCGAGCGCAATCTCGTTGGCCCACTGCAGCATCCGGGTCCGACTGCGATAGCGGTCGTCGTTGATGCCGAAACGGGTGTCGTAATGATTGGCGTTGCGGTCACGCGATTCGGACAAGGTGACGCGCGAGGTCCAGCGCTCCGACAGCCGATTCTTCGAATACACCGACAGCGCGCTGACCGAGGTCTTGCCGGTGTGGACATCGGTCGGCGAACCGAAGCTGCTGTCGAAATCGAAGCGGCCTTCGGTTGCCGAGAAATTCGCGCCGAACTCGTGCTCGCTGCCGAAGGCGCGCGACAGGGAACCCGACACGCTGCTGTTGCGATAGCCATCCCGGTCCGGATTGGCGTCGCGTACCTGGGCAGGATTGAGCGAGGAAAAACCGCGCGTGCGGATATTGGATGCGTTCAGTGCAAAATGGACGGCCTCGCTGGCGCCGGCGCCCCCTGCACCGCCGGTGATGCCCGCGGCGACCCGGGTGCTGCCGCGCGAGCCGGCTTCGGCCTCGGCCGTGACCTGGGGCGGGCCGTCGCCACGGCGCGTGAAGATCTGGATCACGCCGCCGATGGCGCTCGAGCCGTAGATGCTGGAGACATTGCCGCGCACGATTTCGATGTGATCGATCTGGTCGAGCATCAGGTGCTCGATGCTGACGGTTCCGGTGGCGTCCTGCTTGGTCAGCGGCACGCCGTCGATCAGCACCAGCGTCTGCCGGGTTTCGGCGCCACGCACGAACAGGCCGCTGGCCTGGCCAAGGCCGCCGTTCTGGGTAAATTGAATGCCGGCTTCGCGCCGCAGCAGCGCCGGGAGATCGATGGCCTGCGAACGGCGGATGTCGTCGGCGCTGATGACGGTGGTGAATGGCAGCGCATCGGTCTGCGGCTGCGCCACGCGCGCCGCGGTGACGACGATCGGCGCCATCTCGGATGGTGCAGCGCTTTGCGCATTGACCGAAAAAGCTGCCGTGATCGAGCAGGACAGGATAGACAACGACAGAAGCGCGCGCGCAGGAGTACGGACACG
>JAYUWF010000165.1:0-5567 GCA_043753685.1 Herminiimonas sp. | reverse complement strand
GTGCAATGGGAACCTTCAAGCGCGTTCCGGACCGTGTCACATTCACGCCGCACTGAGCCGCAAGGGGATAAGAGAATCATGAAATTGCTGAAAAAACTGATTGCGGTATTGGCCCTGTTGCCGGCGCTCTGCCTGGCGAACGAGGGCGGGTTCCCGCTCGAGCATGCACCCGACATGACGAAAGAACTGTCGTCGCTGCAACATGGCGCCAAGCTGTTCGTCAACTATTGTCTGAACTGCCACTCGGCAGCATCGATGCGGTACAACCGTTTGCGCGATATTGGCCTGACCGAAGATCAGATCAAGAATAATCTGATGTTCACTGGCGATAAGGTCGGCGACCTGATGAAGGTGTCGATGAATCCAAAGGATGCCAAGGAATGGTTTGGCGCCGCGCCGCCGGATCTGTCGGTGATCGCCCGCGCAAAATCGTCGGAGGCCGGCAGCGGCGCAGATTATCTGTACACGTACTTGCGGACCTACTATCAGGACCCGGGCCGGCCTACCGGCTGGAACAACATGGCGTATCCGAATGTCGCGATGCCGCACGTGCTGTGGGAACTGCAGGGTGTGAGGAATGCAAAATTCGTCGAGGAGAAGGATCCACACGACGCCGGAAAGACAGTCCACAAGTTCGCTGGTTTCGAGACGGTCAAGCCGGGCAAGATGAACGCGACCGAGTTCGACACCGCGATGGCCGACCTGGTGTCGTACCTGTCGTGGATGAGCGAGCCGGTGCAGAACAAGCGGCGCCAGCTTGGCGTTTGGGTAATTCTGTTTCTCGGCATTTTTCTGGTCATTGCGTGGCGCCTGAACGCGTCGTACTGGAAAAACGTCAAGTAACTTTCATGCTTGCCGGCGCGCTGCGATAGCCGTGGTCGGGTTTCCGACAAAGGCTGTAACGATCGGGCAAGCATTCATTTCAGGGTGAGCCGTCATGCGTCTCGCCCTCTTTGTTTCTAAGGAACTATAAAATGATGGTTCTCTATTCGGGCACGACCTGCCCATTTTCCCAACGCTGCCGTCTGGTCCTGTTCGAAAAAGGCATGGACTTCGAAGTGCGCGACGTCGACCTCTTCAACAAGCCGGAAGACATCTCGACCATGAATCCCTATGGCCAGGTGCCGATCCTGGTCGAGCGCGACCTGATCCTGTACGAATCGAACATCATCAACGAGTACATCGACGAGCGTTTCCCGCATCCGCAGCTGATGCCGGCCGATCCGCTGATGCGGGCTCGGGCACGCCTGATGCTGTTCAACTTCGAAAAAGAACTGTTCGTGCATGTGCATACCCTGGAGAACGAGAAAGCGCGCGTCTCCGACAAGAGCCACGAAAAAGCCCGCGCCGAAATCCGCGATCGCCTGACCACGCTTGCGCCGCTGTTCTTGAAGAACAAGTACATGCTGGGCGATGAATTTTCGATGCTGGACGTTGCCGTGGCCCCGCTGCTGTGGCGCCTGGATCATTACGGTGTGGAATTGTCGAAGACGGCAGCGCCCTTGATGAAGTACGCAGAGCGGATCTTTTCGCGCCCGGCGTATATCGAAGCGTTGACGCCTTCCGAAAAGGTGATGCGCCGCTAGAGCCTGCCGTTCATGTCAGAGACCTCCACCAAGCCTTATCTGCTGCGAGCAATTTACGAGTGGTGTACCGACAATGGGTACACACCGTATCTGGCTGCGATGGCCGATGGCAAAGCGCGCGTGCCGAAGGAATTCGTCAAGAACGGCGAGATCGTGCTCAACATCAGTTTCGGCGCCACCAGCGGCTTGAAAATGGATAACGACGTGATCCACTTCAATGCCCGCTTCGGTGGCGTCTCGCGCGAGATATCGGTGCCGATCGAAAACGTTGTGGCAATCTACGCACGCGAAAACGGCCAGGGCATGGCATTCGAAGTGTCCCGCCTGCCGGCACGCGACAACGCACCAGCAGTCGTCACGCCGGCGCCGGCGCAGGAACCGGCGAGGCCGGAGGCGCATCATGCACCGGCACTGTCATCGGTGCCATCGCATCCGGCCGACGATGCGCACGGCGGCGCACCCTCCGACGAGCCGCCCGAACCGCCAAAAAAGGGTGGCAAGCCATTCCTGACCCGAATTAAATAACGTATAATTCTCGACTCAGTTTCGCCGGCTTAGCTCATATGGTAGAGCAGTTGATTTGTAATCATCAGGTGGCCAGTTCGATCCCGGCAGCCGGCACCAGCTTCGCAAAAGGTCAGTACCAACCACGGTACTGACCTTTTTTCTTGTCCGCCAATTCCATGGCCGAGTGCGGGCCAGCATACAGACGGCGTTGCAAAAAGTTGGTATAAAGTCGCATGGCTGATTGCCCAGCCCCATTCAAAAACCGGCCGACCCTATGTCGTACACCCTTGCAAGCATGCGTCCCGGGCAGGGTCGCTCGTACTACAAGTGCCCGCTGACCGGGCGCACCTTGTGAGGATCCGCGCGCATCTGGCACTCATCGTCACCGCGACGCTGATTCCGGTAATCGTCTTCTCCGCGTTCGCCGTCAACCTCTTGCTGGATGCCGAACGCAAGGCTGCCGTGAAAACCCTGCGCGAAACGGCCCGATCGACGGCGTTGATCGTGGATCGGGAGCTCGGCATTGCCGAAGCGGGCATGCGCGTATTGGCAACCTCGCAATACCTGAGCAGTGGCGACCTCGACAAGTTCTACCTACAGGCCAAGGCTGCCGATCGCGGTAGCTCCGCCTGGACCGTGCTGCTCGATGCCGAGGGCCGGCCCTTGATCGATACCGGGCAACCGCTGGGTGCACCGCTTGCGCCGGCAGTCGCGCCAAAGACAGCCGAGACGGTCATTCGCAATCGCGCAACGGTGGTGTCGAATCTGTCACCTGGCGGCGTCGCGAAGCCTTTTATCGCCACGCTGGCGATTCCAGTACCGGTCGACGGTGGCCAGCGCTACGTGCTGGCGACTGCATTCTCGGCGGCCCATTTCAATCAGGTGTTCACACAAAAAGGCACACCCGCCAACTGGACCGTCGCCATCATCGATCGGGACGGCAATTTTATCGCTCGCAGCCGCAAGGGCGAATCGATGCTGGGCAAACCGGCGCGTCCGGAACTGATCGCAGCGGCGCGGACCTCCGCTGATGGCGAGTTACGCCACAACACCTGGGAAGGCGTCGACTCCTACGATGTCTATACCCATTCCGCGCTGTCCGGCTGGACCGTGGCGGTCGCGGTACCGGCCGATGTCATCGAATCGGCGGCACGGCATGCAGTGATGGTGGCGGCGCTCGGCTTGCTGGCGGCAGTGCTGGCCGCCGCCGGTACGGCGGCCCTGGTGAGTCGACGGCTGGTGGAGTCGATCCAGGGCGTCGACGCCGCAGCCGCCGCACTCGTGCGCGGCGAGACGCCGGCGACGATTCGCACCGGTGTCGAGGAAATGGACAATCTGGCCAGCTCCATCAGCGGCGCTGGACTGATCCTGATGCAGGAAAAAATGTCGCGCCAAAGCGCCGAGACCGAACGCGCGCGCTTGCTGGAAAACGAACGTCTGGCGCGCCAGCTTGCCGAGAAGCAGAACAAGGCCAAGGACCAGTTCCTGGCGATGCTCGGCCATGAATTGCGCAATCCTCTGAGTGCCATCAGTGGCGCCATTGCGGTCATGAAGGCACGCGATGCATCGGCGGCGCTCAATGTGCGAGCCCACACGATCATCGAGCGCCAGAGCAATCATCTGAGCCATATCGTCGACGACCTGCTCGACCTGAGCCGCATGTCGATGGGCAAGATTACCCTCGACAAGCAACCGCTCGACCTGGCGGCGGTGGTCAACGCCAATGTCGATACCCTGCATGCGGCCGGCCGCGTCGGGCAGTGCGATATCGACGTCGAAGCCGAACCGGTCTGGATCGATGCCGACCGCATCCGGCTCGACCAGATCATCGGTAACGTGATCGGCAATGCGCTGAAGTTTTCATCGCGCAAGGGCCGCATCGACATCATGGTCATGCGGGATGTGACCGACGCGGTCCTGACGATCCGCGATTTCGGCATCGGCATCTCGGAACAATTGATGCCGAACATTTTCGATGCATTCGTGCAGGGCGCGGCACAGACCGACCACGCCTTCGGTGGCCTCGGGATCGGCTTGAACCTGGTACGGCAGCTGGTCCAGCTGCATTCGGGAACCATCACGATCGAAAGCGCCGGCAGCGGCGAGGGCACTACGGTGATGATTCGACTCCCCCTGTCGCGCGCCGCGCTGCCACCGGATGGCACGCCGAGCGCGCCGGTGAAGGCGACGCCGTTGCCGAAGTCGACGGTGCTGCTGATCGAGGACAACGCGGATTCGCGTGAAATGATGGCCATGCTGCTCGGCATGCTCGGCTACAAGGTGCTGGAAGCAGCAAATGGCGAGCAAGGGTTGAAACTCGCACGGCGCGAGCAGCCGGCCATCGCCGTGGTCGATATCGGCTTGCCCGACATGGATGGCTACGAAGTGGCGCGCCAGCTCAGAACCGATACGGCCTTGCAGAACATGACACTGATCGCCCTGACCGGATACGGCCAGGAAGCCGATCGTCAGCGCGCGCTCGCGGCTGGATTCGACAGCCATCTGGTCAAGCCGCTCGACATGGATGTGCTGGTCAACACCATCATCAGCCATCAGGCAAAACAGCAGGCGCATTCGGATGGCAACAGCGGTGCCGATCGCGCGGCTGGCTGAAGCGATGCGGACCGCGCTACCGACGCTCGCAGCGCTGTGGCCGGCAGTGTCAGATCGTTACAGACGTAACGCCGATACATGCCGTCCGAATACCGCGTTAAGACCTGCCGCGTTAAAACCTGCCGCGTTAAAGCCTGGTTCCTGGTAGCTGAATACCGACAGGCTAGGCGTTTGTCCTAGACGATTGGTACGGTGTTGGTTATTGGGTCTGCGCGCTCCAAAATGAAGCGTTGAAATGCATTTAGATTTGTCAGGAATCGTCCGATAGTGATGTAATGGAACAACACGGTGCAGCCACGACCTGCGCCACGCATGGAGCACAACTGATGAGAGCGGCGTTACCGGAGAAGGAATCAGAGCGATTGCTTGCGCTCAGGAAGTACAACATCCTCGACACCTTGCCCGAACAGGAATATCAGGACATCGTGCAAATGGCCGCCCTGATTTGCGGCACGCCGATCGCGTTGGTCAGCCTGGTTGACGACGAGCGCCAATGGTTCAAGGCGAAGGTCGGACTGGACGCCGATGAAACGCCACGTGAATCGGCCTTCTGTGCGCATGCCCTGTTGCAGCCGGACCGATTGTTCATCATACCCGACGCCAGGCTCGATCCGCGCTTTTCCGACAATCCGCTGGTCACTCGCAGCCCGAACATCAGTTTCTACGCGGCGGCTCCGTTGAAGACGGTCGATGGTCACGTGCTGGGCACTTTGTGCGTCGTCGATCGTCGTCCGCGAGAGCTCAACGCCGATCAGAAAGAGGCGCTGCACGCCTTGTCGCGCCAGGTCATGACCCAGCTTCAAATGCGCCTGAAACTGGTCGAGCTCGAACATCGCCCACGTTGTAGCCGGCGGTGATGAT
>JAYUWF010000164.1:0-1757 GCA_043753685.1 Herminiimonas sp. | reverse complement strand
CTGCGAATTGTGCGCATCAGTATTCGCCGATCGTCATGATCTTCAATGCATTGGTACCGCCGGTCTGGCCCATCGGCTCGCCCCAGGTCACCACGATGCGGTCGCCCTTTTGCACGACGCCGCGCGCCAGCAGCAGATCCTGGGCCGCCTTCAAGACTTCTTCGCGGTCGGTGCTCTGCGCCATCTCATACGGCTGAACGTTGCGGAACAGCGCAACCTTGCGCTCGGTCGCCTTGCTCGGCGTTAGCGCATAGATCGGAATGTCGATATTGTGCCGGCTCATCCACAGCGCCGTCGAACCGGATTCGGTCAGCGCGGCAATCGCATTCACGCGCAGGTGGTAGGCGGTAAACAGCGCACCGTAGGCGATCGATTCATCGATGCGATTGAAGGTGATGTTCAGGAAATCGGCATCGAGCTTGTAGTTCTCGTATTTCTCCGCTTCCAGGCAGACCGAGGCCATGGTTTCGACCGTCTCGACTGGATACTTGCCGGTCGCGGTTTCGGCCGAGGTCATCACGGCGTCCGTTCCATCGAGCACGGCGTTGGCGACGTCCGACACTTCGGCCCGAGTCGGCACCGCATTGAAGATCATCGATTCCATCATCTGGGTTGCCGTGATGGTGATCTTGCTGGAGGCGCGCGCCATCTTGATCATGCGCTTCTGCAGCGCCGGCACGGCGGCATTGCCGACTTCGACCGCCAGGTCGCCGCGCGCGACCATGATGCCGTCGGAGGCGTCGAGGATTTCCTGCAATGCCGGAATCGCTTCGGCCCGTTCGATCTTGGCGATCATCAGCGGCTTGTGATGAAACGCTTCGCCGGCGATGTTGGCCAGCTGGCGCGCCATGACCATATCGGTCGCATTCTTGGGAAACGACACGGCCAGATAATCTGCCTGAAAGCTCATCGCTGTCTTGATGTCATCCATGTCCTTGGCCGACAGTGCCGGCGCGGTCAGGCCGCCGCCCTGGCGGTTGATGCCCTTGTTATTGGACAGCTCGCCGCCGATCTTGACAGTGGTGTGGATGGCATTGCCGAGCACGCGGTCGACCACCAGCACGATCAGGCCATCGTTCAACAGCAGCACGTCGCCCGCCTTCAGGTCACGCGGCAACTGCTTGTAATCCAGGCCGACCTTTTCCTGATTGCCGAGCGGACAATCGGAATCCAGGATGAAGGCGGCGCCCTTTTCGAGCTGCACCTTGCCGTGTTCGAACTTGCCGACCCGGATCTTCGGCCCCTGCAGGTCGGCCATGATGGCGACTTCACGGCCGCAGGCGGCAGCGGCCTCGCGGATCAGGGCCGCGCGGTCCATGTGATCCTGCGCGCTGCCATGTGAAAAATTAAGGCGCACCACATCCACGCCGGCCAGGATCATGCGGGTCAGGGTATCGAGGTCGCTCGACGCCGGTCCGATGGTTGCAACGATTTTGGTAGCACGCAGCATGATGACTTTCGATGAACGACGCGGCCAGCGGTGGTTGGAGTTCAGCCTCAGGACTCAGCCTCAGGACTCAGCCTTAAAGCTCAGCCTTAAAGCGCAGCCCCAGGGCTCAGCCTTATAGCTCAGCCGTTGGCGCGTTCCTGCAATATTGCGACGGCCGGCAGCGTCTTGCCTTCCAAAAATTCGAGGAAAGCGCCACCGCCGGTGGAGATGTAACCGATCTTGTTGCCGATATCGTATTTCGCGATGGCCGCCAGCGTATCGCCGCCACCGGCAATCGAAAACGCCTTCGAGTCGGCGATCGCGTGAG
>JAYUWF010000163.1:0-5595 GCA_043753685.1 Herminiimonas sp. | reverse complement strand
GGCGCTTTCTTCGCCGCTACTGACCGCAATTTTTTTGCAGAGCACGGACTGGCGGTCACGACGTCGACATTTGCACTGGGGCGGGATGCGTTGCAAGCGGTTTTGCTCGGCAAGGCTGATCTGGCGGTCCTGGCCGACACACCCTTCATGTTTGCAGTGATGAAGGGTGAAAAGATTGCGACGGTGGCGACCGTATTCGGTTCGCGCAAAACCATGGCGGTGCTTGGACGAAAGGACCGGCGCATCATGCGCGCCGAAGACCTCGGCGGCAAGACCATCGGCACCATGTTCGGCACCAACGCGCAGTACTTTCTGGATGCGCTGTTGCTGGCCCACGACGTGTCGCGCAACTCCGTGACCGTGGTCGACATCGCGCCGGAGTCGCTCGAAGGCGCATTGCGCGACGGCCGCGTCGACGCCATTACGGCGTTCAATTCAAAGCTGGCCAACGCCGTCGGCGAGAGCGCCATCACGATCTATGGCGAAGACCTTTTCGTGTATCGATTCATGATCGTCGGCAAGCAAACCTATATCGACAGCCACCCGACCGAAGTTCGCCAGCTGCTGGCCGCAATCGAAGAAGGCAACCGTTTCATCCATGACGAACCGGCGCTTGCAAAAGCGGCGATCGGCAAGGCGATCGGCCACTCGCCAGAGTTGATGACAAAGTATTTCGAACCCAACGATTTTCAGATCACGCTGGACCAATCCCTGTTGCTGTCACTGGGCGACCAGACCCGTTGGGCAATGCGGCAACGACTGGTGCCTGACGGGCCCATGCCGAATTACCTCGACTTCGTGCGACAGGCGCCGCTGGACGCGCTGCAGCCGAGCGCCAACAAGATCATTCGGTAGCGCAGCATGACACTGAACCGTCAAAGCAACCTGCTCGCCTGGCTCGGCCTGTTCGCCCTGTTGGTCGTGCTCCTCGTCACTACCCTGTCGGCCTACGACGTGCGCCGCCAGACCAAGGAAATCCTGAGCGCCGAAGAAACTGCGAAGAGCATCACCCATTTCCGCTTCCTGATCCTCGAAACGGCGCTCCATCGCGAGCCGCGCTCACGCCTGCAGTGGGACCAGAGCATCGCCAGCTTCCATCGGCTCCTGGCGACCCGGCGCTACACCGAAGACCTTGAAAACGCGCTCTTGAAAAAGGAACAGGCCAACCTCGCGGTGCTGGAGCGCCTCTACAAGCGGCTGGTCAGCAGCACTGCACTGGCGCTGACCTTCCCCGACCCGGACGATCCGGCGCGGGTTGCGGTTGCCAGCACTCTGAGCGCGTTGTTTCTGACGACGCAGGAGATGACTGATGATGCGTTCGAGCTGATCCGATTGAACCGGGTCGGCCTGGAAGCCTCGCAGGACCGTGCAGCCCGCCTGACGCTATTGAGCATCATCCTGATGGCCGGCCTGATCGTGGCCGGCTTCATGATCATCAAGCGCCGTGTGTTGTTGCCTCTGGCCGCGTTGCAGGACGCAACCCAGTTGGTCAAGCAGGGCGATCTGTCGCACCGGGTTGCGCTGGCGATCGACAACGAGATCGGTAGGCTGGCCGTCAGTTTCAACCGCATGACCGCGCAGCTGGAAGGCTCGCGCAGCGCCCTGACCAACGAAAACGCTGAGCGCCGCAATACCCAGGAGTCGCTGCAGGCAACCATCTCGCAACTGGCCGCAAAGAGCGCCGAACTCGAGCACGCGCAGCACGAACTGCAGACCATCATCGACAATACGCCTGCCATCGTGGTGTCATGGGACAGCGAGCTGCGCAACCGCTTTGCCAACAGCGCCTATGAAGAATGGTTCGGGATCCGACCGACCGACATGCGCGCTCGCCATATGCGCGACATCATCGGTGACGATCGCTACACCGCCGTCGAGCCTTATCTGAAGCAAGTCCTGGCAGGGCACCAGCAAGTCTTTGAAGATGTGGTCACACTGGCTTCCGGCGAAGTCCGCAACACGCTGTATTCGTATGTGCCGAATATCGAAAACGGCAGGGTCATGGGCTTGTATGGCTTCATCAGCGACATCACCCAGCTCAAGCAGGCACAGTCGGCCCAGGCTGCAGCGTTGGCGCAGCTGCAAGGCATCGTCGAAGCAGCCAGCGACTTTGCCATCATCGCCACCGATCTGCGCGGGCTGGTCACGCTGTTTTCCACAGGCGCGGAACGCATGCTCGGTTATCGTGCCGCCGAAGTCACGCACGGCACCCTTCCTGCAGCGATGCACGACGCGGCCGAGATCGAGAAGGTCAGTCTCGAACTGAGCGCAGCGGCCGGACGTCCGATCGTCGGTTTTGACGTCTTTACCTACGAAGCCCTGCAGCAAGGCTCGAGCGCGCGCGAATGGACCTACGTGTGCAAGGATGGCAGCAGGCTGCCGGTCAACCTTACCCTGACCGCGCTGCGTGACAATGCCGGCATGCCGATCGGTTTTCTGAGCATCGCGCAGGACATCCGCGAAGAAAAGTCCATCCGCCGCAATCTGGCAGCCGCGCGCGATCAGGCCGAGTTCGCCAATCTCACCAAGAGCCGGTTCCTGGCCAACATGAGCCACGAAATCCGCACACCGATGAACGCCATTCTCGGCATGCTGCAACTGCTGCAGCACACGCCGCTGTCGAAGCTTCAGCTCGATTACGCCGCCAAGGCCCAATCGGCAGCCCAGTCACTTCTCGGACTGCTCAACGATATCCTGGATTTTTCAAAAATCGAGGCCGACAAGCTGAGCCTGGAATGCGCACCCTTTCGCGTCGACACGTTGATGCGGGACCTGGCGGTGGTGCTGTCCGCAAATGCCGCCGATGACGCCGTGGAAGTCCTGTTCTCGATTGACTCCCAGCTGCCGAAGATCCTGCAGGGCGACGTTCTGCGCTTGCGGCAGGTATTGCTCAACCTGGCCGGCAACGCCATCAAATTCACCCAGCGCGGCGAGATCGTCGTCGCACTCGATGTCGTGGCGCAGGACAGCTCGCAGGTGACGGTAGGGTTTTCGGTACGCGATACCGGCATCGGCATTCCCGCCGACCAGCTATCGACCATTTTTGCCGGTTTCAGTCAGGCCGAGTCGTCGACCACACGTCGCTTCGGCGGCACCGGCCTCGGACTGGCGATCAGCCAGAATCTGGTGCGGCTGATGGGCGGCGTGCTGACGGTGCAGAGCGAACCCGGCCGGGGCAGCACGTTTGCGTTTTCCGTGCGATTCGAGCAGGTGTCCGGCGCAGCATCCGGCACCCTCGACGGTCCGTCGCCGACGCTCGTTCTCGCGCCCACCCTGCAGCGTGATACGACCCGCCCGACGCGAGTTCTGATCATCGACGACAACCGGTCGGCACGCAGCATCCTCCTGGCGATGGTGGCCTCGCTTGGCTGGCAGGGGCAGGGCAGCGAAAGCGGTCCGGCGGCGCTGGCGCTGCTCGGTGCGCAGCGCGACATGCATCCGGATGCGGCGTTTGGCTTCGATACCGTGTTGATCGACTGGCGGATGGAGGCGATGGACGGTTGGGAAGTCGCGCGCGAAGTTCGCCGGCTGGCATCGCACCACCCGGTTACGATCCTCCTCACGGTCAGCGTACAGGCGCGCGCGCACCTAGCGACACGCAACGCCGAATTGCTGGGACCGGTCGATGGTTTTTTGGTCAAGCCGGTTACGGCCTCGATGCTGTTCGAAGCCGCGAGCGAAGCCGCCGCCGGTGCGGCCAACGCTAGCCAGCAACCGCCGTCGATGCGCGGATCGAATCGGCTGGAAGGATTGCGCCTGCTGGTCGTCGACGACAATGCAATGAACCAGCAAGTCGCACGCGAACTGCTGGTGCGCCAGGGCGCGCAGGTCGATGTCGCCAATGGCGGCGTGGCGGCAGTCGAGCGAATCCTCCGCTCCCATGCGGGTTTTGACGTCGTGCTGATGGACATACAGATGCCCGACATGGATGGCTACGAAGCGACCCGGCAGATCCGGCTCGACCCAGGGATGGCCGGTTTGCCGATCATCGCCATGACGGCGAATGCGATGGCCAGCGACCGTGCCGCGTGCCTGGCAGCGGGAATGAACGATCACGTCGGCAAACCGATTAATCTCGACCGGCTGGTCGAAACGATCCTGCTGCATGCCGGTCGCACCGTCCTGGCTGCGGTCTGCTCGAACAGTATCCCCACGAGCCAGATGGCGCTAACCGATCGCTCCGCCACGCCTGCGTCAGTCAGTATCGAATTCGACAAAGCCGTGCAACGGCTGGGCGGTAGTCGTGAGCTGTATTTCAGCATGGTGAGCCATTTCACGGCGGACTCGCACGGCATCCTGAAGGGGCTGGCGCATGCCTGTGCTCAGGGCAAGGTCATCGAGGCAGCCAACCTGTTGCACAATTTCAAGAGTGCCTCCGGGATTGTCGGCGCTCACCTCCTGCATGCGGCTGTGACCAGGCACGAAGCGAGCTTGCGAGCTTCAGCGGCCGGCGCGGCCGATGGCATCGATGCCGCCCACGCCGAGGCGATGCTGGCCGAACTAACCGACCTGACCCGACAATGTCAGCTCGAACTCGCAACCCTCGAGCAGAGCGAATCATCTGCGTCCATGGCGCAACCGAGGCCGGAGCTTGCAGACGCGTTGCACTTGCCGGCAGCGGTAGACACGGCGCAGGCGAAGCATGGGGTTCGGGAGCTGCACGACATGCTGACGCACTTGCAGACTCTGTTGTCGGAATCGAACATGCGCGCCTTCGGCGTGTTTTCGAAAATAGAACAGGAACATGGTGCATATGGCGTAATGCCCGGCGCAGAGCTCACGGCACTGGCAGGTTGCATCGGCCGACTGGATTTCAAGCAGGCGTTGGCCGCCTGCCAGGCTTTGCAGCAATCTCTCGCAAGAGCGTCGCAAACATGAAGTCATTGACCGGCCCCGACATGAATCTGGCATCCTCTGCATTTGCGCTGCCGAGGCTGCCGATACCAGGTGTCAAGCCGCTGATGCTGGTCGTCGATGACCAGCCGGCGAATATCCAGATCCTGTACGAATTGTTCAAGGATCAGCATGAAGTCTGCATGGCCACCGATGGCAGGGATGCACTGCTGTTTTGCCAGTCGCGCAAGCCGGATCTGATCCTGCTCGACGTCGTCATGCCTGAAATGGGCGGCTACGCTGTCTGCCAGCAATTGAAGGCCGATCCGCTGACCCGCGACATCCCGATCATCTTCGTCACCGGCCAGAACGACCCGGAAGACGAAGCCCGTGGTCTGACTCTCGGTGGCGCCGATTTCATCACCAAGCCCTTTCATGCGAATGTCGTCGCGGCCCGGGTTCGGACCCAGTTGACCCTGAAAGAACAGGCGGATCAGTTGCGTGCGCGGGAGGCCGAACTCCGGCAGCGTCACACTGAACTGGAAGCCGCCAACGAGGCATTGAAGGATAGTGAAAAGCGGCTGCGCATGATCACCGACAACCTGCCGGTGCTGGTAACCTATATTGACAGCGAACACCGCTTCCGCTTTGCCAACGAAACCCTGAAGCGCTGGACTGGCCATGCGCCGCACGAAGTCGATGGAAAGCTTTTCAGCGAGGTCATGGGGGGCGCCGTCTATGACAACCGGCGCGACCATATCG
>JAYUWF010000162.1:0-5632 GCA_043753685.1 Herminiimonas sp. | reverse complement strand
AGTAGTCGTCGGGCTGGACCCGTGGGGCAGCGGCCATGTGTGTCTCGGTCTCTAGCGAAAATTCTGTTGCTTGATTCTACTTCCATTCGAAGGAACTTTGGTACCGCGCAAGGCGTGGCATGGAAAGATCGTCAAGCTGCCTTCATGAAATCTGCGCAGGATCGATACTGGCGGTATCGGTCCAAATAATGTGTCAATTCGCATCAGATTCCGGATCCGTATGCTACCGATCACACCGACATTTTTGAATCGCACAGTATGTCCGGCAGGCGAACCGACCAAG
Organism: Herminiimonas sp.; assembly: GCA_043753685.1. GTDB lineage: Bacteria > Pseudomonadota > Gammaproteobacteria > Burkholderiales > Burkholderiaceae_D > JANXSS01. Next base: position 5,349 of record JAYUWF010000162.1, on the reverse strand, counting down.
ACCGAAACGCCCGCCGCCCAGATCGCCACCCTGACCCGCCAGCCTTCCATGCCGGGCTTGCTGCAGGGGCTCACCTGCATTTCGATCGACCGATCCGGCAGCCACGGCGGCCTCGCCCGTACCGCGTCGCGCACGGGCAGCGACGGCAACCTCTGCAGCCTCGGCCGTCCGAGCAACCTCGCGAAACCGGACGCTTCCTTCAGCGCTGCGCCGGTGAACAACGTGCATGAAGCGCTCGACGTCAGCTGCCTGCCGGACGCACGGGCCGCGCTCGAGGCGCAGTTCGGCGCAGCACTGGTCCAAAGTCGATTGCAACATGATGTCTTTGCCGATCTGGCGGCGTTGAAGCGCCAACTGACGCATGAGACGAAGACGGAAATGACGCTCGACGACTATCGCCGGATCGAACCGTTCGGCGGGCCGGGGGCACAAGGCGTACCCGAGGGCTGGCACATCCAGGACCGGATCACGTGCGAGCCTGATGGCTTGACCAAAGTGCGCTCTACCCTGGCCGGTCCGAACGGCGAATCGGGCATGATCGTGCGCAGTTTCGATGGCGGTACCTTGTACCTAAACAAGGCGTACAAAAGCACGTTGCCGACCCGCCTGACCGGCGTACCAGGTTTCGAGCGCAGCGTTGCAACCATCAATTACCTGACGGCCCGCGCCTGCCGCATTCTCGGCGTCACGCCCGAGAACCTGCAACACATCAAGGTCAACCGGCTGCAGCACCGGGAAGCGCTGGCGCATCTGGACTGGCTGCGGCGCAAGTTTCCGGATGCCTCGATGGCGGAGCTGGTCAAGCACACTACCTGGGCGCGCAGCTACATCCGTGAAACGGCGGAAATCGTCGGCCATGCAGTCAAGGCCGTTCCGGTCATCGACCTGGAAGGCGATGCCAACTGGGTGAAGGCACACCCGGGCGCAGCCCACCGGGATTGGCAGTACATGGGACACGAAACCGAACGGCTGACCATCAAGCATCTGACCGGTCAGAAGCTGCCGCGAGTCGATGATCCCACAACCGATTGGCGCGCCGCCGCCACTCGTGCCGTGGCACACTTCAAAGCGCACCGTTGCGCCGGCCTGGAAGGTGCGGATGCGGCTGCGATGGCAGCACGGTTCGATAGCCTGTTGACACGTCGCCTTGCCGCTATCAAGCAAGAAGAAATTTCGCTGCGGGCGCGTTATGAGCTACCCCAAGAGTACGCACCAAGACATGTCAATTTTGACGTGACGTTTCGCACCGCACCACATGGCGCCGAGGCTGCCTAATCTACCCCGATATCTTCGCTATTCCGACACCTTCGAGCCAATCGAACACTGCCGGCCAGATGCGCCAATGGGCACTGCTGCCGACCAGCGCGCCGACATCCTGGATCGCCACGCCGACATCGCCCTCGTACGCCAGCAAGGCCTTGACCGGACTGGCAGCGGCATGATGGAACGGCAGGATCGATTCGGCCGGCACCACTTCGCTGCGCGGATCGTAGATGTTCAACAGCGGTACCCGCAGGTCGGCCGGACCGAGCTGCCGGCCCGCCAGCGCGAGGTGTCCGCGCCTGAAGCAATCGTCGCGATACAGCATTTCGACGGTGTCGACGAACAGTGGCGTGGGCATCGGGAATTCGTCGAGCATCCAGCATTCGACCCGCATGTGGGTCTGCAACGCCTGCCAGTCGCCAGCGCAGGCCGCCGCGACGAGAAACCGGTGCAGTTGAAATTCATCGGGCGCCGCCAGAGTGCTGATGGTATCGAGGAACGAGCCGGCAATCGTGGCGCGCCCGTTGGCCAGCGCCAGCGCATCGCACTCGGCTTGCACGAAGCGGGCGAAGCGGCCATTGGTGTCGTTGAAATGCAGCGGCGCCGGACCTGCCAAAGTCAACCGGGGTCGAGGTCCGCGCTCGGCGCTCAGCGCTCAGCGAGTCACGGCAGGCGTACCCTTCAAGCCCTCGCGTGCGGTCGCCATCAACTCCGGGCACGGGGCGGAGTCCTTGTGGCTCGGGGCCAGCAGGGCAATCAGGGCAGCGAAGGGATTGATCGCGCCGAGCGCCACGGCAGCAGCGCCGCGCACGGCAAGCGGCCCTTTCATCACGCCGACATCGGGATGCTTGAAAGTACCTTTGACGTACAACGGCGAACGCAGGGAAAACACCCGGAATCCTTTGGTATGCGGATAGACATTGAGCATCATCTGCTCGTTCGCGAGATTGATGTTGCCGTCGACATTGATCAAGGCATCGGTGGTGTCGAGCGCAAAGGCACGCGTCTCGAGCAAGCCATCGACCACCACGAAATCAGCGGCGGCACAGTTGATGTGAACGATCTTGTCACCGAACAGTTTGCCGGCGACGATGTTGGCAACGTTGAGTCCCGCGGTTTCCAGCAAGGTGTTGCTGATGGCGCCATCGTTGATCAGCATCTTGACTTCGCCGTTGGCAGTCGCCGCCAGCGCGGCGGTGGAATTGCCGCGCCCGGAGAGCCGCGCGTCGCCGTTGATTTCGCCAAAGCTGGTGTTCATCGGCTGGAAGGTCGGGAACAGCCGCTTGAGCTGCAGATGGCGTGCCGCCAGGTCGAACTTGCCCGTGAGAGGCTGGTTGCGGCCGTCCAGGCGGATCGTGCCGACCATGGTGCCGCCGGCCACGCCGAATTTCAGCGGATCAAAACTCAGCACGCCATCGCTCATGATGATGTGGGTCGACATATCGGAAATCGGCAGCGCTTCGCTGCGGATGATGCTGGCGCCGGTAAAGACGACGTCGGCGTCCATGGCGCGCCAGCGGTCGGTCTTGAAGGCGGTGTTGGGCAGGGCCCGGTCGCCCGGATTGGCTGACTTCTTGGCCGTGCCCGGCGCGCTGCCGCCAATGGCCGGTCCGAGGTCGGCCAGGGCCAGGCGCTTCGAATGGACATTGCCGGTCAGTTTGGGACGCGCACCGGTCGTGTCGAAATCAAGCGTGCCGTTCAGGTCGGAGCGTCCGACCTCGCCGACGAAACGCTCGTATTTGAAACGTTTTCCGGCTTTCGAAAAATTCCCCGTCAGGTGACCCTTGGTGCTGAACTTCGGTGTATCCGGCAAGGCCACGCCGGTCAGGTCGTACAGGTCGGCCATGCTCGGCGCCGACAGCGACAGCTGTACATCGACCGCACCGAGCTTGGCCGGATCCGTGATGGTACCGACCACGACCACGTGATTGTCGCCCAGTCGCACATCCGCCTGCAGCGGAAACGGCTGCTGCCGATCCATCAACGACAGCGCGCTGCCGAGCTTGCCGGAGCCTTGCAACTTTGCACCGCGATAGGTGCCCGTGAGGGTGAAGCCGAAACCATAGCGCTCGTCGGGCGAACTGACTGACGGCGTCGCTGAAGGAGTGACTGCCGGGGTGGCCGGCGCGGCATTGGGCTGTTTGCCGGTGTGATTTTCTGCGCCCGCATTCCCGGGCGCCTTGCCGTCAGCCTCGCTGGCGGCTTTTGCCTTGTCCAGCAGGGTACCGAGCGCAATCGGTGCGCCGATCGTCCTGACGGTCGCCTGCATGTCGATCTTGGTCGGCTGATCGACGACTGTCAGAACGCCGTCGCCGAACAACAGCTGGTTCAATTCCACGGCCCACTTCTTGGGAGCATCCGGATCCTTGCGGAACGTCCAGTTGTTTTTGCTGTCCAACCTGCGTTCCAGGTCGATCACCGGATTGATCAACGCAATCTGGGGAATCACGATCTGGTGCGACAGCAGGGGCAGGATCTCCACGGTGAAGGTCACGGCATCGACAGTGGCGAACTGCGGGCGCTTGGCCCATTCCGGATTACCGATACGGACGTTCTGCGCAGTAAAGGTCGGCCAGGGCACGATTGAGCGCCAGCCCGGCATCGAGGTCGGCCGTGCCCACTGCACGCTGATGTGACCGTCGATCACGAACGGCCGGTCGATCGCCTCCGAGACTTTCTCATTGATGCGCGGACGCGCGCCGTCCCAGTTGTAGTGGCTGACGAAAATCGCCAGTGCCGCCACGCTCAACGTGACGACCACCAGAAAAATGGCCAGAACTTTAGCAAATGTTTTCATGCCGAATGAATACTTTCAGAGGAGTGCGGTACGGATTCGACGATTACAGGCTACTTACCTGCATTTCGTCAAGTCACAGCCTTGGGGATGCTGTCGTGCCGCCAGCGGGCGTACCGACCGTGCGAATGCCGGGCGATGGATGTGCCGACGACCAAATTTCGCAATTACACCGCACCATAATGCCAATTCACCGAATCATTTGTGCGCTGGCCCACCTATGTTGCCGGTCTGACCTGACTGGGTCGGACGCGGCCGGTGCGTCGACTGCCTTTGCCCGGAGGTTGCCCGCCGCGGCAGTCATCCCTCTTCGCAATGGATATTCGTCGTCCGTCCGTGCCGCAATGTGTGCGCTGTCTCGAATTCGGTTCCGCGACGCACTGCTACGATGATTTCACCAATCCAGTCGCCAGAATCGCCGGCCCGCATCGGCTCGGTGCACGGCCTCGCCTGTCAATCCTAACCCGGCGGCCGCCGATAAATTTTCTGGGGAAATTCATGTTATTACGAAAAATCCTGTCCCTGCGGCTGCTGCGCCTGTCGCTGCGTTTCATCCAGCCGCTGGCCCTGGCGATCGGGCTGTTCGCATTCGCCGTGGTGCCGCTGGTCGATAGCCTGACCCTGAACTGGTTCGTCAAGGATCTGGAAATCCGCTCCCAATCGCTTGGCAACGCGATGCAGGATCCGCTGGCGGAATACGTGCCGCTGAATGCGCGCGACCGGATCCTGCAACTGTTCGACCGCGCGATCCGCGACGAACGGCTGTATGCCGTCGCTTTCTGCAACCCGCGCGGGCAGGTGGTGTATCAGACGCTGACCTATCCGAAAGCGCTCGGCTGCCGCGAGGCGCCGGCCAACGGCAAGCCGTTGCCGAGCCAGGTCAACCTGCCGCAGGGCACGCTGCACGTTTCGGCGCGCAGCATCGAAGGCGACAACGGCAGCCTCGGTCGACTGATCCTGGTGCACGACATGAGCTTCATCGAACGCCGCAGTGCCGAAGCGCGCCTGTACGTGATGACCCTCTTCGGCCTGCTGGCGATGGTCATCTCGCTGATCAGCGTGGTGGTGGCGCACCTGAGCTGGCGCGGCTGGATCAATGCGGTCAAGGGCATGTTGCGCGGCGAACGCACGACCAATGCGGCCAGTGCCGGCCAGGTCGATATCCAGCCGCTGGTGGGCGACCTGCATGCGATGCTGCGCGAACTGAACCTGGAGCGGCGCGTGCTGGTCGACTCACCGCAATTGTGGACCCCCGACAAGCTGCGCTCACTGCTGCACGACGAACTGGCCGG
>JAYUWF010000161.1:0-5644 GCA_043753685.1 Herminiimonas sp. | reverse complement strand
ATTTCGATAGGCAAGATCGCCGCGGCAGGGCGCTTCGTCCGCATCCCTGCGTTGTGGCTCCTTGCCATGGCCCGCCATGTCGCGTCGCCACGCCTTGGTCTGCGCACGAACCACTCCTGCCACGACGACCCTGCCTACCGCAATAGGTTCTAATAGGTCCCGGGGATCAGGATCTCCTTGCTCACGTCGCGCACGTCCTTCAAGCCACAGAACGCCATTGTCAGGTCGAGCTCGTTGCGGATGATGTCCAGGCATTTCGTCACGCCCGCCTCGCCCATCGCACCGAGTCCATACAAGAACGCACGACCGATATAGACGCCGTGCGCGCCCAGCGCCAGCGCCTTGATCACGTCCTGTCCGGAGCGGATGCCGCTGTCGAGATGGATCTCGATCTGGCCGCCCACCGCATCGACGATTGCCGGCAGCGCCGCGATGCTCGAAAGTGCGCCGTCGAGCTGGCGCCCGCCGTGATTCGAGACGATCAACGCATCTGCGCCGCTACGCACTGCCAGCCTCGCATCGTCGGCATCCATGATGCCCTTGATGATCAGCTTGCCGCCCCAGCGCTCCTTGATCCACGCGACGTCGTCCCAGGAAAGCGCTGGGTCGAACTGCTGCGCGGTCCAGGCCGACAGCGACGACATGTCGGTCACATCGCTGGCGTGGCCGACGATGTTGCCAAAACCATGACGCTTCGTGCCCAGCATGCCCATGCACCAGCGCGGCTTGGTCATCATGTTGACGATATTGGCCACCGTTAGTTTCGGCGGCGCCGACAGGCCGTTCTTCAAGTCCTTGTGGCGCTGGCCAAGGATCTGCAGGTCGAGTGTGAGCACCAGCGCCGAGCAACGCGCGGCCTTGGCACGGTCGATCAGACGGTTGATGAATTCCCGATCCTTCATCACGTAGAGCTGGAACCAGAACGGCGCACTGGTGTTGGCGGCGATGTCTTCGATCGAGCAAATGCTCATGGTCGACAGCGTGAATGGCACGCCGAATTTCTCGGCGGCCCGGGCAGCCAGGATTTCACCGTCGGCATGCTGCATGCCTGTCAGGCCGGTCGGCGCAATCGCCACCGGCATGGATGTCGATTGTCCTGCCATGGTGGTGCGCAGGCTGCGGTTTTCCATGTTGACGGCAACCCGCTGGCGGAATTTCATGCTGGCGAAATCGCTGGAATTGGCGCGGTAGGTCGATTCTGTCCAGGAACCGGAATCGGCGTAATCGTAGAACATGCGCGGTACGCGTTTTTGCGCGAGCACGCGCAGGTCTTCGATGGTGGTGATGACGGACATTCGGTTTTCTCCTCGGGGATTCAGTGCGCTATTGCGTGCCGTAATGCGTGACACCCGTCGCATCGACTTGCTGTGAATTGTACGGCAATCGACCATGCATTCCGGCCAATGCTCACGGTGCCGATCCTCGCCGGTTTATTGCGAAGGCAGAAATTTCAAACCCATGATGCCGACGAAAATCAACGCCATGCAGATCAGGCGCATCCAGGAGGTACCTTCCTGAAACACCAGGATGCCGATCAGGGACACGCCAAGCGCGCCGATACCGGTCCAGATCGCATAGGCCGTGCCGATCGGCAGGGTTTTGACTGCCATGGTCAGCATGCCGATGCTGACCATCGAGGCTGCCAGGCCCAGGATGCTCGGACCGATACGGGTCCAGCCCTCACTGTACTTGAGTGAAATCGCCATGATGATTTCCACAATCCCTGCACCGAGCAACCAGATCCATGCCATAGAGTGTCTTTCCGAAAGTGAAGCAAAGTATCGACCAAAACAGTCTCGCGCGGGTAGAACAATCTGCCCGGCCATCATGCAAATTTTTCATGCAGATTTTGAGGGGGGATGGACATGCCAGCAGGTGACAAGTCGGCCTATACCGACGAGCAGAAGCGGCAGGCTCAGCCTATCGAAGAAGCCTTTGAGCAGCGTGGCATACTGAAACCGGAAGCGATCCGGCGCGCCTGGGCCACCGAGAACAAGATCAGCGGTGGCGGCAAGAAAAGCGGTTCCGGGCGCAAGCAATCGAAATAGCTGCACCCGGTGACGGTGGTAGTGGCGAGGGAAGCGGCGTTGACTGATAAAACTCGTTCAAATGGTTAGTCGAGTGCGCGCCAAATATCAGCCCTGGAACTCGGGCAAGTCCAACAGCGCACGCCCCGTCAGCGCTGGCGCCTGTAATAACAGCCGGGAATGGGGTTCACGCAACGCCCGCAAGTCGACGGACAATGCGGGTGAATGTACCCACGACCGGACTTCCGGCATCGTGATGAGGGGCGTACCGGTTTCTTCAACCGACATCTGGTCGAGTTCGCGCAGAAATGCCACGCATCGGGTGGTCGTTTCCCGTTGCGAGATGGGCGCGTCGTCTGGAAGGATCACATCGCCGAAGTCCGGACTTCCCTGATAACTGAATTCCTCGACAGTACGCGCTGCGCTTTGTTGTGCGGCACGGCCGTGCAGCGGTATGTTCGCTGAATGCATACCCATCGCTTCCTGTACCTGAGCCAGTTCCTTGAACAATGACTGTGTGTAGAAACCTGCCAGTTTTTTCTCCATCGGCAATGTCTCGAATCCCCTCATGAGGTACCTGTGAGTCAGCTCTCGCCCATCCTCGGTGTGGTTGGCATCGGCGCGAAGCGCCCGACAGAATTGCTCGGCATCGACACTGTCGATGGCAAGTTTTGCCGTGATGTTACCCTGGCGGTCGGACACTATCTGATTGTCCGCGGACGAGCTCAAATTGACCTCGACCTCCTGCGCCCGAATCTTCGGTGCACCTTCATAATTGCAAGAGTACGCAAAGTACGATTCGGCCAAACTCTCCAGAGCTGGTTTCAGTACACGGCTGCGCGCAGGTTGCGGCAAGCGGCAGGCATCCACGATGCCCCTGATGTGGAATCGATTGACTTCAAGGAACATCGGAAATCGAGTGGGCTGCAACATCAGCGGACAAATCCGGGACCCATCCCGGGCGTCCTGCAATGCTGCCGCCATGACATGCTCCGTGTGTTTCTTCGTGCTGTTGAGAATAGCGTTCGCTTCAAGCTTGACGGCCGAGTTCGCCGGTAAATCCGGCCGAGCATTAATTTCGCGCATTGCGGCTGGCAAGGAATCCATTGCATCCGTGTTCAGCAAAAAACTGGCGCGCCGCCGCAGAGTGGCGACCTGGGTTGGCGATGTCAAGGGGCGACCATTGCTCGAAACGAAACCGAGCTCGCGGTTGGTAATCGGAGACTGCACGGAGGCGTAAAAATTATCCAGTTGACGGACCACCATTTCCTGCCTGGTATTGAGCTGTCCGCGCCGTTGCTTGAGTTCGGCCAGTGCCGGATTCCTTGTTCCAATCGTGAATTCGTGGGGTGTCGACGCTGGCGGCGCATCCGCGTCGTTCAGGCCGACCCTGGCCATCAAGTCATTGAGGCGTTGATTGTTTGCATTTACTGATTGCATGCCGATCTCCGGTAGTCGAAAAGGACTTTCGACTTTACGGATTTCCAGCCAGTGCGCATTATCGAACAACAATTCGTTCTGCGATGCTGGCTACACGGTAGTTCGCAAGGTTGTCTGAAAAACGGGAGTCGTCGCCATTCGTTACTTGGCGCAGCGCGTTCGCTCGTATTGCAAAACCGGTCGTCCGATCGACAATTCCGGCCCGTCAGCGTCCGGTCGCGACCGGCGGCAGCGCCACCTTGGCATCAGCGGTCGACGGCTTTTTTGGCGTCGATACCTCGGCCAGCATCTTTTCCAGATTTGCAATGCGCTCGCTGGAATTGGGATGCTGGTCGTGCAGCTTGTCCATCTTGCCAATGTTTTCCACGAAGACTTCGAGTTGATTGCCCGCTGCGGAAGCCGGTTCCGGCGGCGGCAGTGCTTTCGTGTACGTGCGGATCACCTCTGCAAGTCTTTTCTTGTCGGGGAACGCCGAGTCGAGCAGACGCACGGCGCAGGCATCTGCCTGTAATTCCTGGCTTTTTGAAAACACCACGAACCGGGTCATCAGTTCATTCGAGTACGCCAGAAGCGAGCCAGGATTGCTGGTGGCGCCCTCGATGATCTTGCGCAGCCCGTCCAGGCTGTCGATGCTGTCCGTCACGCGAGCCTGGACCGAGCGCGTCTCGTGACGTTGCAGGACGTGGGCGATTTCATGCGCCATCGCGAAATACGCCAGGGCGTCTTTTTTCTTGTCCGCCACCAGGTCTTTCTCGACGTGGATGAAACCACCTGGCAGTGCCTGCGCGTTCATGCCGCCTTTACGCTGCACCGACAGATCGAATTTGTAGGGCGTTTCTTCCTTCACCTGCAGCAGGATCTTTTGCATGATCGCGTTTGCCCGCTCCACCACTTCCCGGTCGGGCTTCTTGTTGATGTCCAGCAGGCTGCCGGCCATCGCATCATGCTGTGACTGGCCCAGCATGCGCTCGGCCTGCATCGGTAGCCAATTCAGATTCTTGCCGGCCAGGCGCAGCGTGGATTTGACGTTCAGTTGGCTGCCGCCATTAATCGAAATCACCATATTCCCGATTGCCAGCTTCGCCCCGAGCATTGCGAGCGAGCCGAGGTTGTCGGTCACGCCAAACGGTTCGACGATCGAAGTGCAGGCAGGATCGAATTGCTTGGCCGAGATAAGCGACACTTCCTGGATATCCTTCAGCTTGGAGACGGATTTTTCCTCGCCACCGAAGCCGAACGCACCCTTGACGCTGCCGAAGAACGATTTTTCCTTGCCCTTGGCTTTACCTTCGCCGTCGCGTTCGCCCTCTTCCGCGGCGTTGCGACCTTTCTCGCTCTTTTCGCGCTGCAGACCGTCGCGAGCGCTGCCTTTGTCGGCCTCCTCATCTGCCGCAGGCTTCAGCTTGGACAAAGCCGACTTTGCGCGGTCGAACAGCGACGGCGTGGCGGCAGGCGCATCCGATGCCGTCTCGCCGCCGCTTGGCGCAGCCGTGTCGTCTGCGGCGCCGGCGTTGACTGCGACCAGCAACATCATGAAGAAAATATAGTTAAGCGGTTTGGATAAAAACATGTTTTTTGCCTGCCCTGAATGTGAGTCGTGTCTTGCCGTAGGTGGTCGATGCGGTTGCCGATTACTGCCACTCGCTCAGAAATTGGCTGCCCGGCGCACCGCGCGAAAGGTGCGGTCGCGCTGGGCGTACAGGTCCGCTTCATCGTAAATGGCGGCCTGGTAGATCAATCGCGAGACCGGATCGAGCGTCTCGGTACCGAGCCGTTGCAGGCGCGTCTCGACGTCCTGCCGATCGGCCTCCGGCAGCAGCTTGAACTCGGCGCGGTAGCTGCTGCGCCCGGTGGTCAGGGTCCACAAGAACGTCTGGTCTGGACCAAAACCCTTGATCGGCAGGTCGATCTGCGCCGGTGGGTTGACCAGGTTCAGGAGCGGCTTCTGGTCGACTTCCACGCGCAGCTGGCGCAGCTGATCGCCGGTCAGCTCGCTGAAATCGAAGCGCACCATCTGCTGCTCGGGGAGAGTCAATCCCTGCGGTGCGCCAGCCGGCACCGGCGTCTCGAGCCGTCGTCCACCGGTCCGGGTGCTCGAGAGCAGACTGGCCCAGACATTGCCGAGCGACTTGGAGGTGAAACCGGGCACGACCTTGCAGGGATTGGTCGCGGCCAGC
>JAYUWF010000160.1:0-1782 GCA_043753685.1 Herminiimonas sp. | reverse complement strand
TTGCAGTGTCGGACGGACTGACATAGCCCGTGACATTGCCGCCGATCAGATCGATGTGATCGAGCACCGGCGCGTTCAGGGGCTGGGTCACGCCGATCTGCTTGAGCGATGGATTGGCAAAGGCGTAGGGCGAATTGTTGGTGCCCTGCGGATCCCGCACTGCAATCGCCACGATGACGTCGGCGCCGGGCGCCACGACCAGTTTCTCGCCCATGGTGGCGCATCCGTTGATGCGCACTTCTGCATTCTTGGTCAAGGCATTGGCCGCTGCCTTTTCAACCAGAGCTTTCGATGCAGCCCGCGGCAGCGCCGGATTGACGCTGCAGGCGACGAAGGCGAGCCGGTCGATCAGGTCGCCGGTGGCGGCGAAACTGTTGCCGGAACGAAGACCGTTGATGATGCCTTCTGCCGACAGACTGTCGCTGCCCTTGCGCACCATGACGAAGTCCTTCTGGTATTCGCCCGGGTAGAAATCCTGGCTGCTTTCGCGCTGGTCGGGGCCGAACTGGCCGCGATTATGGTAATCCGAACTGGCGAAGAACCACCAGTTGCGGCCCTCGCCCAGCAGCGCATCCCAGACACCGCCGACTTTCGCGGCATAGATGCCGGAGCCGCCGTAGGTGCCCACACCAACCGAGTCGACCGGCGGACTGCCGCGTGCAGGCGAATATTCGCCGCGGGTTGCCGATGCCTGATGGCCCGGCATCGATTCGAAACCAAATGCCACGTTCGGCGCCGCATTGTTGAAGTTGCGCAGATGCTCGATGTTGAAGCCGCGGTTGCGAACCGGATCGTACGGTCCTGCGCGTTCCAAGTGAGCCGGGATGAAGTAACTGGTCGTCGGCGCTTTCTCGTTCATCCACTTGATGCCCTCGACGGTCTTCAAGTGGCCCAGATTCGGCGTAGCAGCGGCATTGTTGCCCAAGATCTTGCGCGCAGCTGCGTCGAGTTGGCCATTGTTGGTACTGCCGGCGACGCTGCAGTCGAACTGGTTTTCCGCGCCGCGGCTGGTATCGGTGTCACTGTTATCGAAGCAGTACTCGAACTGCGCCTGCAGCGTCGCATTGCCTGCCACGCCAGCTTGTGGCCACGGGAGCTGGCCCTTCAGCACGGTGGTCGACACGTGCTCAGGGCCGGGAGCGTTCTGCTCCACGCCGATCCAGATCGGTTTCTGCCGGGCGCGGCTCTCGTCTTCGGTGACCTTGTACTGGAATTCCTTGATCTCCTGCCAGCGCCACATGGCTTTCGGCGTCGCGGTGCCATCACCCTTGATGTCTGCGCGGCCATTCGGCAAGGTCGCTTCCCAGGTCTGGTTCGGACCTTTTTTCGCCGTCGCTGGCTGACCGCCGGACGGATAGGTCGCCGGCGGATACGGTCCGGTCGCGCTGTTGGTCAAGCCCAGGCCGGGCGGCACCGGCTCGAACGGGTCTTCCGACAAGGTACAGTTGCGCGCGCTGCTGCCGCCGTGATCTGCCTGGACAAACCAGTCAAGGTTGAAGGTCTTGGCGGCCTTGTCGATCAGCTTTTTCATCGAGATCGAGCCGTCCGAACACGTCGTGTGATTGTGAAAATCACCAGTCACGTAGGTACCGGCCGCTTTGGTATTGGCTTTATCGGCAGCGAAAGCCGTTGGCGCGGCGGCGATGGACATCAAGCCGACCAGCGATGACACTGCCACTGCGATGCCGCTCGGAGCAAATTGTTTATTCATGAAAAATTCCTTTTATGTTTGCTTGTTCAGGCTCAGATCGAGGAGGTCGCAGACTGGTCGCCGTACAGATA
>JAYUWF010000159.1:0-5690 GCA_043753685.1 Herminiimonas sp. | reverse complement strand
ATGCTGGCCTGGAGGGCTCGCCTGCCGCAGTCAATGCGTCGGCTGCCGTCAAGAAGGTGTTCAACAGCACCAACTGGACTGCCTCCGGCGATGGCGTGCGTGTCATGAGCATGCTGATGCCGGCAGTGAAGGCGTCGCAGTATGTCCGCCTGCGCGGCAGCAATTTGCCGGCCTCGGTTCCTTTTGAAACGGATGCGAACGGCAATCCGCTCAACGACTACGAAGTCAGTCCTTTCGACCAGACCCTCGCCGGCAAGGTGCCATGCACCGATGCCGCATGCCCGGCGCATCTGCGCACTGTCAATGGCACGAAGTACTCCAGCTTCGACGTGGCGGCATGGTCCGACCTTTGGTTCTACAGCAATCCGGTGTTTGTCCAGGTGACGAATTCGGTCAAGGTTGCGGGCGCCAGGTAGTCGTTGACGGGTTCGCGGAGCTGCCCGCGAACCTTCTCCTGACCCGGTCGATGGCCGGGCTTTTTATTTTTGAAAGTGGATGTGTCGGTCATGGATAGTGTCATCGCACACCCGTTGCCGGGTACCCGTTCAGCGCGTCGCGCCAGAACCGGGTTGGCGCTCGCCCTGATGTTTGCTTCTGGCGCGGCCGGGCTGGTCTGGCAAATGGTCTGGACGGCAGAACTGGGCCTGGCGTTGGGCCATGAAATCGTCGCCGTTCTGTCGGTCATGGCGGCTTTTTTCGGTGGCCTGGCGGCAGGCGCCACATTGCTGGCGAACCGGATCGAGCGCAGCCGGACTCCGGGACGCTGGTATGCGGGACTGGAAGCGTTGATCGGCGCCTGGGCATTGCTGATCTCGGTCGTGTCGCCGGCCACGACGATGGCGCTGTCCGGTTGGATCGGTGCGCAGCCATCGGCAGGCTGGCACTGGAGCGTCGCTTTCTTCGTCCCGTTCATCGCGCTGCTGCCGGCGACGGTGGCAATGGGCGCGACCTTGCCGGCGATGGAGCGACTGCTGCGGCGTCGCGGTGGCCAGCCATTGGGAATGATTTACGCGACCAATACGGCCGGCGCTCTGGTCGGGCTTTTGCTCGCCGTTTTCTTTTTCATTCCAGGCCTGGGATTGCTGCGCACGAGTCTGTTGTTCGCGGGGGTGAATCTGGCTTGCGCCGCTGCGGCCTGGTACGCCTGGAAGCGCAAGGCAAGCAACGAATCATCCAGTGAATCCGGTTTCATTCCGACGGCGTCCGAAAGGTTCGTCGGCATTGCCGGCACCGGGTCCGGCAAAACGGCAGGCGGCATCGCAGGGCTCCTCTTTTTCAGCGGGTTTCTGGGCATTGGATACGAAGTACTGGCCGTGAGGGTGCTGGCCCAGGTGACGGAAAACACCGTCTACACCTATGCCTTGCTGCTGGCCGATTTTCTGCTCGGGACGGCGGTGGGCGCCGCCTTGTTACAGCGCTCTGGACGGGTTGACGGATTGTCTGCAGGACGGATCGACCGTGCGATCGTCTTGCTCGTTGCCGCCATGCTGCTGGGCGGACTCAGCCTGTGGTGGGCGCCCGTGATCCATGGGTTGCCCGCGCGCTGGATGGGGCCGGGGATCGCTGCGGCGCTTGCCGGTGAATCGGCTGCCGGTGCGGCTGCGATGCTGCTACCGGCCATGGCCATGGGCGCCTTGTTTCCCCTGTTGTGCCGCCAGGCGCAGCAGTGCGGCCTCCCGCTGGGTTTCGCCTTCGGTATCAACACGCTCGGCGCGGCGCTGGCGCCGGTATCGATCGGTTTATGGCTGTTGCCACATGCAGGGGGCAGGGCTGTGCTGCTGATCTTGTTGTGCGGCTATCTGGCAATGCGATCGCTCGAAAGCTGGCGCCGATGGTCCGGATGGTCCGGATGGGTCGCTGCGGCCGGCGTGGCGGCGCTCGCCGTCTTTTCCGCGCCGCTTCGTTTCGTCGACATGCCCGAAGGCGGTCGCTTGCTCAGTTTTCGCGAAGGCGTCATGGCGGCAGTCAGCGTGGTGGAAGATGTGGAAGGCGTGGCGCGTTTGCACATCAACAATCGGGTACAGGAAGGCAGCAGCGCCAGCGGAATGGTCGAGACGCGTTTGGCGCAGCTGCCACTGCTCATGCATGCCGAGCCGCACAGCGCCTTGTTCCTCGGCTATGGAACCGGCTACACCGCCAATGCGGCAGCGATCGATCCGCGCATGAAGGTCAAGGCGGTGGAACTCTTACCCGAAGTGCTGGAAGCGGCCAGCATCTTCGCCCTGAAAGCCGGCGCATCTGCCGCTGCACGACCCGTGACGACGGTGGCGGCCGATGCGCGCCGCTATGTCCAGTCGAGCGCCGAGCGTTACGACGTCATCGTGTCCGATCTGTTTCATCCCGCGCGAGACGGTGCCGGCAGCCTGTATACGGTCGAGCACTTCTCGGCGGTCAAGACTCGGCTCCTGCCAGACGGACTGTTTTGCCAGTGGCTGGCATTGCACCAGATGGACGTGCAGACCTTGCGCAGCATCGTCGCCGCCTTCGTGCAGGTGTACCCGAATGCAGTCGCCGTCCTGGCCAGCAACAGCCTGGACACGCCTGTCATCGGTCTGATCGCCCGCCCCGGCGAACCCGCCTGGCGCATGGAAAGCATCCGCGCGCGGTTGGCGGGCGCGCCACCGGCGCTGGTGAAAGCCCTGGGGCAGGCCGGCATCGACGACGCCTTCGCCGTCCTGGGCAGCGTGGTCGCGCAACCGGATGCACTGCGCGCGTTCGCGGGCGATGCGCCGGTCAATACCGATGATCATCCGGTCGTCGCGCATCGTGCGCCATGGCTGAATTATTCGCCCGTTGAACCGGCGCGTGCGCGACTGGCGACGCTGATGCGGGTACTGGCGTCGCCGCTTGCTGACCTGGCAGGTGATGCGCAAAGCTCGGATGCCATACGACTGTCCGCGTATCGGAAAGCGCGCAATGCCTACCTTGCAGTGGGCATGAACGTGCGGCCGGATCCGGATCCGCGCGTCATGCTGGAGCGCTTGCGCGAACCCTTGGTGCGCATCGTCGCCATCAGTCCCGATTTCCATCCGGCTTCGCAACCGCTGCTGGCGCTGGCGCAGGCCGTGCGATCGAGCGATCCCGATCTGTCCGCACAGGTCGAAGCCGAGCTTCGACAAGCGCTCTCCTTTCAACCCACCACGATGCATTGATGCCATGTCGAACATGAACGAACTCCCGAATCAACTCTCCGCCACCACCTGGCTACAACGTTTGAAGCGCGAACCGCTGGTCCATTTCCTGATCTTCGGCACGCTGATTTTCGCTATCGATCACGTGCTGGTCGCAGTGCGCGGCGACCCGCAAGACATCGTGGTCACGAAAGAGGCATATCAAGAGGCGCGCGAAACCTTCGTCGCCGGATTGAAGCGCGAGCCAAGTGCCACGGAGCTCAAGACGCTGACCGATCGCTGGGTCGATAACGAAGTGTTGTATCGCGAAGGCCTCGCGTTGGGACTGGACAAAGGCGATCCGGCCATGCGCGACCGGGTGATCTTCAAGGCGCTGAGCCTGGCCCAGGCCGGCCTCGTCTTGCCGAAGATCGATGAAGTTGGTCTGAAGACGTGGTTCGCGTCGCGCCGTGACCGCTACGACATACCGGCGCGTTTCGATTTCGAAGAAGCGGTGCTGGCCGGTGGTACAGCCACGCCGGACGTGCTGGATAAATTTACCGCTGCACTCAATGCGCAGCAGGCGCCGGATGCGGAAGGCAGCCTGCGCATTTTCAAGGATCGGCCACGCCCGAATCTGGTCCAGAGCTATGGCGAGACATTCGCCAGCACACTCGAAAAACAAGCTGTGGGTAGCTGGAGCGTGGTGCGAAGCAAGGAGGGCGGACGCGTCGTGCGGCTGGTGGCGAAGGTGCCCGGCCAGCCGGTGAACTTCAACGATGTACAGGACCGCGTCTATCAGGACTGGAAGGAGGTCACCACGACCGAGCTGACCAAGAATGCGCTTCGTGAAATCGCCAGAAAGTACCGGATCCGCGATGAAGGAAAGGTGTCGTGATGGCGGGTGTCTGGCGTCTTGTCAAGCACATCCTGATTGCGCTGTGCCTGTTGGGCGGACATGGATTGGCAAGCGCGCACGAGATGACCATGGCCGACCTGTCCATCCGCGAAGTCGCGCCGGCCGAATTCGTGTGGTCATGGGGCGTACCCGGAAAGAACACGCCGATCTCGCAAGACCTGACGCCGATCTGGCCGGAAGGTTGCGCCGGCGATGCGAAGACGGTGCGCTGCGGCGCCAAGGGCATGGCAGGTACGCTGGCCATCGACGGTATCGGTAACAACTATTCGGCTGTGATCGTGCGCATCGCCTGGCGCGGCGAGCAGCGCAGCACTTATACCTTGAGTAAAAATCAGCCAGGTGTCCGACTCTTCGGCGCGGCCCATGATGAACGCGACATGCTGGAAGTGGCCCACACCTACGCCGTGCTGGGTGTGGAACACATCTTGAGCGGCGTCGATCATTTGCTGTTCGTGCTGAGCCTGCTCTTTCTCGTCGGGTTCAGGAAGCGCCTGCTGGCGACCGTCACATCGTTCACCCTGGCGCACAGCCTGACGCTGGCAGCCAGCGCATTGGGCGCGCTGACCCTGCGCCCACCACCGGTCGAGGCAGTCATTGCCTTGTCGATCGTCCTGGTCAGTGCCGAAGCGTTGAGCGACAAGGACACGCTCACGCGACGCTTGCCGGCACTGGTCGCCTTCATTTTCGGGCTGGTACACGGACTTGGTTTCGCCGGTGCGCTGAAGGAAATCGGACTGCCCGAACAGCACGTCAACATTGCGCTCGTGAGTTTCAATCTCGGCGTGGAGGCCGGGCAGTTGCTGGTGATCGGTCTTGCCTGGATTCTGTTCCTTGCGATCCGTCGACTGCGCTGGGCTGTCCCCGCGCGTCGACTGGCGTTGTACGGCATTGGCAGCGTCTCGGTGTTCTGGACGCTGGCACGACTGACCGCGATTTTCGGCTAGTACGCTTCAAGGCAACGCCACATGGCAGACGTATTCGAATTGTTCCCCACCCCGGTGATGCGCATACCCGGGCTGCTCACGCCGGACGCCGCACAAGCACTTGCAACCCGGCTGGCGCGTGCGGCCCCGGTTGGCAACCATCGCTCCGCACGACTGGCGCATTCGCAGATCCTCGGGCCGGGCGACGATGCCGAGATCGACGCCGTGGTTGAACAACTGGGCGTGCATCTGCAAGCGTTCGGCAAGCTGATGTTCGGCGAATCCTTGCGCTGGCTGGTCAAGGAAGTCTGGGCCAATGTCCTGCAGGTCGGCGGCAGCCAGGCGCTGCACAATCATGCGAATTGCTTTGCGTCGGGCGTGCTGTACCTGACGCCATCGGACAGTTCCGCCTGTACCGTCTTCTCACGCTCGCTCGGGGCGACGGAGTTCGTCTTTCGCAATGCGAGCGCGGCCACCGAAACGGGCCGCTTCTCTTCGGAGAAGTGGATTGCACCGCTACCGCAGCCGGGCGATCTGATTCTTTTTCCAAGCTACCTTTTGCATGAAGTGCCGGTCAATCAAGGCGCGCAACGTGTCACGCTGGCCTTCAATGCCATTCCCCACCGGCTCGATGCATGGGGCTATGCGGTCGCATTTCAACCATAGAACTTCGGGAGTCTGACAGAATGGCATCGCTATCTTTTCGTCGTGCAGTCGTCTTCGTCCGGACAGCGGCGG
>JAYUWF010000158.1:0-5724 GCA_043753685.1 Herminiimonas sp. | reverse complement strand
TGCCGTTGCGCTCGCTGGTCTGGATGGCAATCATGCCCTTGGTGCCACGTCCATGGCGTGTGTATTCGGTGATCGGGGTGCGTTTGCCGAAACCGTTTTCGGTCGCCGTCAACACCGATTGCCGCTCGTTTTCCGCCACCAGCAGGGCGATGACCTGCTGCCCCTCTTCCAGGTTCATGCCGCGCACGCCGCGGGCGGTGCGGCCCATTGGACGCACATCGTTTTCATCGAACCGGACGGCCTTGCCGGAGTCCGAGAACAGCATCACGTCATGCTTGCCATCGGTCAGTGCGGCGCCGATCAGGAAATCCGACTCATCCAGATCCACTGCGATGATGCCGGCCTTGCGCGGATTGCTGAAATCGGACAATGGCGTCTTCTTTACCGTGCCAAGACTGGTCGACATGAAAATGTAGCGATCTTCGGGGAACGTGCGGTTATCTCCCGAGACCGGCAAGATCACGGTGATCTTTTCTCCATCCTGCAGCGGGAACATGTTGACGATCGGCTTGCCGCGCGAATTGCGCGAACCCTGCGGCACTTCCCACACCTTCAGCCAGTACAGGCGGCCGCGATTGGAAAAGCACAAGATGTAATCGTGTGTGTTGGCGATGAAGAGCTGGTCGATCCAGTCATCTTCCTTGGTCGCCATGGCTTGCTTGCCACGACCGCCGCGCTTCTGGGCCCGGTACTCGGACACGGGTTGCGACTTCATGTACCCGGTGTGCGACAGGGTCACCACCATATCTTGCGGTGTGATCAAGTCTTCGGTGCCCAGATCCGTGGCATTCAATTCGATATGCGAGCGGCGCACATCCTTGCCGCCATCGCCGTATTCGTTCTTGATCGCCGCCATCTCGTCGGTGATGATGATGGTCACGCGTTCCGGCTTGGACAGAATATCGAGCAGATCGGCGATCTGCGCCATCACTTCCTTGTACTCGTTGACGATCTTGTCCTGCTCGAGGCCGGTCAGGCGTTGCAGACGCATCTGCAGGATTTCCTGGGCCTGGTCGTCCGACAGCTTGTAGAGGCCATCGGCCTGGATGCCGTAGTGTTTCGGCAGATTTTCAGGACGGAACGCCTCGATGCCGGCGACGCTTTCAGCGCCAGTGCGGGCCAGCATTTCGCGCACGACCGAGGAATCCCACGGACGCGCCATCAATTCCAGTTTCGCGATCGGCGGCGTCGGCGCCGCCTTGATGATGGCGATGAAATCGTCGATGTTTGCCAGGGCGACCGCCAGGCCTTCCAGCACGTGGCCGCGCTCGCGCGCCTTGCGCAATTCGAACACGGTGCGCCGCGTGACCACTTCACGCCGGTGCGACAGGAAGCACTCGAGCATCTGCTTCAGGTTCAGCAGCTTCGGCTGGCCATCGACCAGTGCCACCATGTTCATGCCGAAGGTGTCCTGCAGCGTGGTCTGTTTGTACAGATTGTTCAACACCACTTCCGGTACTTCATTGCGCTTCAACTCGACCACGACCCGCATGCCGGACTTGTCGGACTCGTCGCGGATGTCGGAAATGCCCTCGAGCTTCTTGTCGCGCACCAGTTCGGCGATGCGTTCCAGCAGTGACTTCTTGTTCACCTGGTACGGCAACTCGTCGACGATGATCGCGATGCGTCCTTCCTTGCCGAACTCCTCGAAATGCGTCTTGGCGCGCATGACGATGCGGCCACGCCCGGTGCGGTAACCATCGCGAACGCCCGAGATGCCGTAGATGATGCCGGCTGTCGGGAAGTCCGGCGCCGGAATGATTTCGATCAACTCGTCGATCGTGCATTGCGGATTGCGCAGCACGTACAGGGCGCCGTTGATCACTTCGGTGATGTTATGCGGCGGTATGTTGGTCGCCATGCCGACCGCAATCCCCGACGAGCCGTTTATCAGCAGGTTCGGTATGCGGGTCGGCAGTACCGACGGTTCCTTTTCCTTGCCGTCGTAATTTGGTACGAAATCGACGGTATCTTTTTCGATATCGGCCAGGATTTCGCCGGCGATCTTGTCCAGGCGGCACTCGGTGTAACGCATTGCTGCGGCATTGTCGCCGTCAACCGAACCGAAATTGCCCTGGCCATCGACCAGGGTGTAGCGCAACGAAAAGTCCTGCGCCATGCGCACCAGCGTGTCGTAGATCGACTGGTCACCATGGGGGTGGTATTTGCCCATGACTTCACCGACCACGCGCGCGCATTTCACGTACGGGCGGTTGAACACGTTGTTCATTTCATGCATGGCGAACAAGACGCGCCGGTGCACGGGCTTCAAACCATCCCGCACGTCCGGCAACGCACGGCCAACGATCACGCTCATTGCGTAGTCGAGATAACTCTTGCGCATCTCTTCTTCTAAAGAGATAGGAATTGTTTCTTTGGCAAATTGATCCATGTGCGGCACGACCGATCTTCAGCTTGGGTTGGCTTTGTATTCCAGCAATGATTTGAGCGACTGTGCAGCGTCTACGAACGTCCTCGCTCAACCCGCAATTTTA
The DNA here is from genome assembly GCA_043753685.1 of Herminiimonas sp. Lineage (GTDB taxonomy): Bacteria > Pseudomonadota > Gammaproteobacteria > Burkholderiales > Burkholderiaceae_D > JANXSS01. The sequence continues at coordinate 3,229 of JAYUWF010000158.1, read as the reverse complement.
ACATGCGGAGAACCGGTTTTCGTGCTTTTGCGAATGCCGACGGTGATCCGAAAGGCATCGAATCGACCGAGCGGCATGGACGTTGCCGGACGTCGAATTCAGGCAGATTAAGGAAAGAAAGGCCCTGTCACGGAGGAAGAAGAAGGCCAAAATTTAGTAATCGAATTACAAGTAATTGTCGATTGTGCACCGCAATAAAGTGGCTTGGTCGATGCGATATGAGCGATCGCGATGAGCGCAAGGCGTCGCGATTTTCTTGTACTTATTTCAATCCATTCGGGTTTTATGCACCAACCGACAGCAATTTTCGCGCAAATAGTTGCATTTTTTCACTATAAATTGCACCAAATCAATTCAGTGGCAGTGCGCCAAACACGGATCGAGATGACGAAGTTGAGGTTTGTACGGTCTTTCGTTGTGAAAACACTACAAAGCATCGAAATCGTCGATTGGGCGATTTGACAACCTTCGTTGGGTGGTCTCGGCTGTGGCAAAATGGAGCTAAGTTAAGCCATTGCATGGAGACAAGATTGTTGCATGTGATGTTTCAACGCCGTGGTACTATCAATCTTTGATGTCACTTATTTGTTGCGCAGTTCATCTGCGGATATCTCAACCGAGAGGAGAAACATGAATAAATTAGGAAAACTCGTCTTCGCTGCGACCGCAGTCGTTGCACTTTCAGCATCCGCGCAAGAAAATATCCAGGCTAAGACCCCGACTAGCGCGTATGTTCAAGATGCTCGCGGCGTGATCGTGCGTGATCCATTCGGCTTGTGCTGGCGCACTGGTTACTGGACGCCTGCCGATGCAGTGCCTGGTTGCGACGGCGAAATCGCCAAGCCGGCACCTGCTCCTGCGCCAGTCGTTGCTGCACCTGCACCAACGCCAGCACCACCACCGCCACCACCACCAGCACCGGTTTCCGAAAAAGTGACCTTCGCTGCTGATGCGTTCTTCGATTTCGACAAGTCAGTCTTGAAGCCTGAAGGCAAAGCCAAGTTGGACGATCTGGCATCGAAACTGCAAGGCATGAATCTGGAAGTCATCATTGCAGTCGGTCACACCGATTCGATCGGTACCGATGCATACAACCAGAAACTGTCCGTGCGTCGTGCTGAAGCGGTCAAGGGCTACCTGGTTTCCAAAGGTATCGAAGCCAATCGCGTCTACACCGAAGGCAAAGGCGAGAAGCAGCCTGTTGCTGACAACAAGTCCGCAGCTGGACGCGCCAAGAATCGTCGCGTTGAAATTGAAGTCGTCGGAACCCGTAACAAGTAATTGGTTCCTGCTCGACATGAACCCCGCTCCGGCGGGGTTTTTTTTCGTCTGTACCATTGGCTGGCTCTGCGCTTTTGCGATCACCTATCGGAGCGGTGGTTCAAGTGCAGAACATGCCTGCAGAGCGTACGCCCGCCGTATCTGAGCCGCAGCCAATCACGGTCGGTCCCGACGCCCTGCCTTAAAGCTCTGTAAAATCGACAGGGTGACTTTTATGGATACCTTAATGAACGCCGATCCCCTCGAACTACAAAAATTCAGCGACCTTGCCCATCGGTGGTGGGACCCGACCTCGGAATTCAGGCCCCTGCATGAAATCAATCCGTTACGTCTGGAATGGATCAATGCCCGCATCCCGCTCGCCGGCAAACAGGTACTCGACATCGGCTGTGGCGGCGGCATCCTGACCGAAGCCATGGCGCGCAAGGGTGCAGCCGTGACCGGCATCGACCTGTCGGAAAAAGCCTTGAACGTCGCCGATCTGCACAGCCTGGAATCAGGCATCAAGGTTCGGTATGAAAAAATCTCTGCCGAAGACATGGCTGCCCGGGAACCGGGACGCTACGACGTGGTGACCTGCATGGAAATGCTGGAACACGTACCGGATCCGTCGGCCATCGTGCGCGCCTGCGCGCAGCTGGTCAAACCCGGCGGCCGGGTATTCTTTTCCACGCTCAACCGCAATCCGAAATCCTACCTGTTCGCCGTGATCGGCGCCGAATACGTGTTGCGCCTGCTGCCCCGCGGCACGCACGATTATGCGAAATTCATCAAGCCGGCCGAACTTGCCCATTTCATGCGCAACGCCGGCCTGAATCTGGACGCGGTCAAAGGCATGACCTACAACCCGCTGACCCGCGTCTATTCCCTCAATCAAGACACCAGCGTCAATTACATGGTGGCCTCCAGCCGTGCCGACTGATCGCACGGCGCCTGCACCGACGCCGCGCGCGATCCTCTTCGACCTCGACGGCACCCTGGCCGATACGGCGCCGGACCTGGCAGCGGCGGTGAATCGCCTGCGCGAAGAGCGCGACCTGGCGCCTGCGCCTTATGTTCAATTGCGACCATTCGCCTCCGCCGGTGCGCGCGGCCTGATTGGCGCCGCCTTTGGGCTCACGCCTGCGGACGACGGCTACGAAACCTTGCGGATCGCATTCCTGGCGAATTACGCGGCAGCGATCGCAGTGCGCTCGAGCCTGTTCGACGGCGTGCCCGAACTGCTCGAGCAACTGACCGCCCGCGGCATCGCCTGGGGCATCGTCACCAACAAGGCGGCGCGCTTCACCGACGTGCTAGTGCCGCTGATCGGTCTGGACCACGCGGGCTGCATCGTCTCTGGCGACACTACTGCCCATCCCAAACCGCATCCGGCACCCTTGCTGGAAGCAGCGCAACGCGTGTCGGTTCTACCCGAGGATTGCTGGTATGTGGGCGATGACCTGCGCGATATCGCCGCAGGCAAGGCGGCCGGCATGCGTACCGTTGCCGCTGCATGGGGTTATTGCGGGCAGACCGAGCCGCATGCCTGGGAGGCCGACGCCGTGCTCGAAACGCCGTTGGCATTGCTTGGCGAAATTGATCGGATGATCAGACTTTGAGAATGATTTCGGCAGTCGCCATACGATGTGGCCGTCTCCTGTAAATCATGAATTTTTAGCCGCCGGTTCAATGCAACTGGGCTGAATACGAAGTGGCGTACGAATCACCGAAGCATTTTTGATGATGCCGCCAGAATGCAAATCGAATGGCAGTGCCGATCAGACATCCTTTCCAGATAAGCGCAACTATTTGATTTGATATGGATTAACAATCTCCTTATTGTCATCCTAGTCCCAGTGAATCGCATCAGCACGCTGGATACATCGCACTTGTTCATCCTTCGCTGATGCGGCAGTCCAAGGTATCGTCTTCCCTGGCCGGACCGACGCTGCCGGATGACTGGACG
>JAYUWF010000157.1:0-17241 GCA_043753685.1 Herminiimonas sp. | reverse complement strand
CGGTGTACTTCATCGGCGTGGGCGAAAAAATTGAAGACTTGCAGCCGTTTAATGCGGCAGAATTCGTCGAAGCATTGCTCGGATAAGGCCACATGATCGAATTCAAGTTTGTATCAAAGCAGTATTCCCCGGACGCCATCGCGCTGCGCGAAGTGTCGCTGACCATCGCCAAGGGCGAACTGGTCTACCTGGCCGGGCCTTCCGGCGCCGGCAAGTCGACCCTGTTGAAGATGATCGCCGCGGTGGAACGTCCCAGCAGCGGCAACGTATTCGTCAATGGCCAGGACATCGGCCGGCTTGCGGCGTCGGGGTTGCCGTATCTGCGGCGCAGCCTGGGCTTGATTTTCCAGCAGCAGCGATTGTTGTCGGACCGGACCGTGCTCGCCAACGTGATGCTGCCGCTGGTGGTCTGTGGCGCCGACGGACCGGATGCCGAACGCCGCGCCCGCGCAGCGCTGGAAAAAGTCGGCCTGGCCGAACGCGCCGGCGCGCTGCCGCAAAGCCTGTCGGGTGGCGAACAGCAGCGGGTGGCGATCGCGCGCGCGATCGTCAATCGGCCACAGATCATCCTGGCCGACGAACCGACCGCCAATCTGGATCGGGTCAGCGCCAATCGCGTGATCGATGCCTTGAAGGCGTTCCACGCCGCCGGCGTGACCTGCGTGATTTCCACCCACGACGAGCAGATCCTGGAGCGCGCCGCGCGCGTGATCCGGCTCGAAGGCGGGCGTCTGGTATCTGCCTCGGGCAACAATATCGTTTCCGCCGTTACGGCCATGGCGGCACCCGACCCGGACGGTGCGGCATGAAGGCCTGGCTGCGCCAGCATCGCGCTGCGCTGGCCGACGCGCTGGCGCATGTGCGCCGCGCCAAGGGCAGCTTCAGCTTGAACGTACTGGTGATCGCGATCGCGCTCGGCCTGCCCTTCGCTGGATTGACCCTGGTGCAGAACCTGCAACCGGTGACGCGCAACCTGGCAGTGGAACCGGCCGTCAGCGTATTCATGGCGCTCGATACGCCGCGCCCTGCCGCCGTTGCGCTGGCGCCGCGCCTGCGCGGCATCCTCGAACAAAACAAGAGCCGCGGCCGGGTCGCATTCGTCACGCGCGAAGCGGCGCTGGCGGCGCTGCAGGAAAAGAACGGCATTGCCGACGCCCTGGCGGCGCTCGGCAGCAATCCGCTGCCGGATGCCTATGTGATCACGCTCGAATCCTTCGACTCGCCGGCGGCAGCCGCCGCACTCGATCCGATCGTCACGCAATTGACGGCCCTGCCGGGTGTCGAGCAGGTACAGGTCGACTCGGCCTGGGTGCGCCGGCTGGCCGCCATGCTGCAGATTCTGCGGATCGCAGTGTTGCTGCTGGCGGCGACGCTGGCCGTGGTGGTGGTGGCGGTGGCGTTCAACACCATTCGCTTGCAGGTCATGACGCAGCATGAGGAAATCGGCGTGGCGCGCCTGGTGGGCGCGACCGACCGTTTCATTTACCGGCCGTTCTTCTACACGGGTGCGCTGCTGGGCATCTGTGCCGGCATCGTCGCGCTGGCCGGCGTGGCGCTGGCCCTGCTGCCGCTGAATCAGGCCATCGGGGAATTTGCGCGACTCTACGGCTCCCGGTTTCACCTGGCGCCGCTGGATCTTCCGGGTTCGCTGGCAGTGCTGCTGGCGAGCGCGGTGCTCGGATTGCTCGGGTCGGCGCTGTCCGTGCGGCGCCATCTGGCGCAACCGCAATAAAAAACTGGCACCCGATCACGGGCGCCAGCAAGTCGTACCATCGGCCTGAAGCGGCGGCCTGTCAAATCAGCTTCTCAGACCGGCTTCTCAGTTCGGCTGTTCAGACCGGCTTTTCAGTCACCGCGTCTGGCAACACCACGTTCACATCCAGCACTTCCAGGTTGCCCTGACGGTCAAGCGAAATCTTGATGTCATCGGGATTGACCTTGGTGTACTTGGAGATCACCGCGATCAATTCCTTGTGCAGGGCCGGCAGAAAATCGGGGCCGGAGCGGCCGCTGCGCTCGCGCGCGATGATGATCTGCAACCGCTCCTTGGCAGCCGTGGCGGTTTTCGGTTTGGTATTGAAGAGGAAGGATAGGAGCGCCATTTCACTTGCCCCGGAAAATACGCTGGAACAGGCCCGGCTTTTCATAGGTCGTGAAGCGCAGCGGAATGTCTTCGCCGAGAAAGCGCGAGACCACGTCCTGATACGCTTCCGAGACATCGCTGCCGGTCATGTGGATCGCCGGATTGCCCTGGTTCGACGCGTGCAGCACCGATTCCGATTCCGGGATGATGCCGATCAGCGGAATGCGCAGGATTTCCTGGACGTCGGTATAGGACAACATCTCGCCGGCCTCGACGCGCTTCGGTACGTAGCGCGTGATCAGCAGGTGTTCCTTGACCGGCTCGCCGCCGTTTTGCGCGCGGCGTGACTTGGCCTGGATGATGCCGAGAATGCGGTCGGAGTCACGCACCGAAGAGACTTCCGGATTGGTGACGATCACCGCTTCGTCGGCGAAGGTCAGCGCCATGACGGCGCCGCGCTCGATACCGGCGGGGGAATCGCAGATGATGTATTCGAAGCCCATCGTCGCCAGGTCCTTCAGCACCTGTTCGACGCCTTCCTCGGACAAGGCATCCTTGTCACGGGTCTGCGAGGCCGGCAGGACGAACAGGTTGTCGCAGTGCTTGTCCTTGATCAGTGCCTGGCTCAAGGTGGCTTCCTTGTTGATCACATTGATCAGATCGTAGACGACGCGCCGCTCGCAACCCATGATCAGGTCGAGATTGCGCAGACCGACGTCGAAATCGAGCACCGCGGTTTTATGTCCGCGCAGGGCCAGACCAGACGCAAAACTGGCGCTGGAGGTCGTCTTGCCGACGCCGCCCTTGCCAGACGTTACCACGATGATTTTTGCCACAAAAAGCTCCTGAACGGTTGAAAGTGTAGAGATATCGCGAAATGAAAAGCCAGGCCGGCCTGGGCTATGCTAGCGAGCCGCGGCGTGCAGCGCGATCAGATCGAGCCGGTCGCCGGCAAGGCGGACCTGTACCGATTGATGGGCCACGCCGTCGGGGAAGCCGTCGCCGAAGGTCCGATAGACGCCGGCGATCGAGACCAGCTCCGCTTCCATGCTCATGGCGAAGATGCGGGCATTGGCATTGCCGCTGGCGCCCGCCAGCGCGCGGCCGCGCAAGGGGGCATAAATGTGAATGCTGCCATCGGCAATCAGTTCGGCGCCGTTGTTGACGGCAGCGGTGACGATCAGGTCGGTGCCGCGCGCGTAGATGCGTTGGCCGGCGCGCACCGGTACGTCGATCACCATGGCGAACGTGGAGGCGCTCGAACCCGGCGTGTGCGTTGCGGCCTGGTTCGAGGCTTGATTCGGGCCTTGATTCGCAGCCTGGTTCGGCACCTGGCTCGGCGCCGGCGGGGCTTCGACCGTGCGCGGACGTACCACGCTACTGTCGATCGACAGGCCGCTGGCAAGGATCCCGGCCTGCATGGCGGGACTGGCATTGCGCACTGCAACAGGATTGAGACTGTAACGACGGAACAGCTGGATCAGCGCCGGCCAGTCGATCGACTCGGCGCCCGGCTGGACCGCCAGCGGGGCGGCATCGAACACCGCGAATTCACGGTCGAAAAATGCTTCGTCGCCCGCCGTCATGTCGCCGAGGGCGGCATCGAGGATGGCCGGATCGGCCGCGTTCAAGGTGGCGGCCACCGCCACGACCGTGGCGATCTTGATCTCCAGCGCACCGGGCACAGGTAGTTTTGCCATAGGGGAATTTAAGTGCTGTCCTGAAACGGAAATTGGTGGAAGTTGCTATATCTAAACTTCTTTGGAAACATGAACTTGGCGCAGATTTGCGACGCCATGCATGAAGCGGAAATCTGCCCTTTTATTATACCCGCTGCGGCAAGCTTTATTAGTCGAGCCAAACGATTGCTTGCAATTCGATGCCGCTGTGCCGGGCCCGGCAGGCTGCGACAAGCAAAGTGGTCGCGGGCACAGACAGGCAGGCCTTCAAGGTCGTAGTCTGGTAAGACGGCGGCCTGCTGCACGCATAGCCTGGGCCTGCAATTCGAACCTCCTGGCGATAGGATTCTTGCTATCGAGCCGGTATAAAACGGCCATTAGCACTCGTTGGTGGGGAGTGCTAATATACGGTTTCAGTGTTGAACGGGGACTTTCCCCGCAACATTTTCTTCAGGAAATTTAGGAGAACGCATGAACAATACCGCTGCGCAATCTGCTCTCGTCCCCGCCAATGCTGCATTGGCGTTAGGGTTTTCGGGCAATTTGGGCAACATCGATGCGTATATTTCGGCCGTCAATCGTCTGCCGATGCTCACGCACGAAGAAGAAATGTCGTTCGCCCGCAAACTGCGCGAGAACAACGATCTGGGCGCTGCGCAATCGCTCGTGCTGTCGCACCTGCGTCTGGTGGTATCGATCGCCCGCGGTTACCTCGGGTATGGCTTGCCGCATGCCGACCTGATCCAGGAAGGCAATATCGGCTTAATGAAGGCGGTCAAACGCTTCGACCCGGACCAGGGCGTGCGTCTGGTGTCGTACGCCATGCACTGGATCAAGGCCGAGATGCATGAGTACATCCTGAAAAACTGGCGCCTGGTGAAGGTTGCCACTACCAAGGCGCAGCGCAAGCTGTTTTTCAACCTGCGCAGTCACAAGACCGGGCTGGATTCGATGACACCGGCACAGGTCGATGCCTTGGCAAGCACGCTCAACGTCAAGCGCGAGGAAGTCATCGAGATGGAAACCCGGTTGTCCGGGCGCGACATTGCGCTGGAGTCGCCGACCGATGACGAGGACGACCGTTTCGCACCGATCGCCTATCTGTCCTCGGAGCGCAGCGAGCCGACCAAGGTGCTGGAAGCGCAGCAGTTCGACCGCCTGCAAAGCGAAGGCCTCGAAAGTGCATTGAGCAAGCTCGATGGCCGTTCACGCCGTATCGTTGAAGCGCGCTGGCTGGCGAACGACGACGGTTCGGGTGCGACGCTGCATGAACTGGCCGATGAGTTCGGTGTCTCCGCAGAGCGTATCCGGCAGATCGAAGCCGTCGCGCTGAAGAAGATGAAGGGCTCGCTGGTGGCATTCACCTGAGCGCCATCCCAGGCAGCATATGAAAAAACCACCCACGGGTGGTTTTTTCAATTCAGCAGCATTTTTATGTCGTGGACGATGGGCGTCGCGCCCTGTCCATGCCGCACGAACAACCGCACCCGCCCCTGCGGATCGAAGACGTAGCTGCCGGCAGTGTGGTCCATGGTGTAGTTCCCAGGGTCCTTGCCCGGCACCTTTTGATAGAACACCTTGAAATCCTTTGCGACCTTGGCGGTCGCCGCCGCATCCCCGTACAGCCCGAGAAAGCGCGGATCGAAGGCCGGCACGTACTTCGACAGCAATGCCTGGGTGTCGCGTTCGGGGTCGACCGTGATGAACAGCACCTGCAACTTGTCGGCCTGGGGCCCCAGTTGCTGCATCACCGCCGCCATCTCCGCCATGGTGGTGGGGCACACGTCCGGGCACTGGGTATAGCCGAAAAATACCAGCACTGCCTTGCCCTTGAAATCGGCCAGCGTGCGCGCCTTGCCGTTGTGATCGGTTAGCGCAAAATCCTTGGCAAAATCCAGGCCGGTGACGTCGCTATTGACGAATGCGGGTTTTTCGCCGCAGGCGGACAGGGCCAGCAACAGTGCCAGAAAGCCGGCGCGCAGGGACCACCGCGCAATGTGAAAATGCTTCACTGAAGTTCCCTGAAAACGCTCATGCAAGCCGCATGCGGTGCGCATATGATGGCCAAGCGCGGCTCAAGCAATCGCGATGTAGTGATCGACCAGCAGCGCTGCAAACAGCAACGAAAGGTAGATGATCGAATACGCGAAAGTCTTGCGCGCGATCTGGTCGGTGTAATGACGGTAGATCTGCCAGGCGTACCACAGGAAGATCACGTCGAGGACGGCGGCGGCGGCCAGGTAAATGATGCCGCTCATGCCCACCGCAAACGGCAGCATCGTGGTCGCCACCAGCGCGATGGTATACAGCCAGATATGAAACTGGGTGAATACCATGCCATGCGTGATCGGCAGCATCGGCAGGCCGGACTTTGCGTAATCGTCGCGACGATACAGCGCCAGCGCCCAGAAATGCGGCGGCGTCCAGATGAAGATGATCAGCACCAGGATCCAGGCCTGCATCGGCACGTCGTTGGCAATGGCCGCCCAGCCGAGCGCCGGCGGCATGGCGCCGGCCAGGCCGCCGATGACGATGTTCTGCGGCGTGGCCGGTTTCAGGATGATGGTGTAGATGATGGCGTAGCCGACGAAGGTGGCGAACGTCAGCCACATCGTCAGCGGATTGACCAGCGTGAAAAGGACCCACATGCCGGCGCCGCCGATCACCCCCGAGAACACCAGGGTCTGAGGCACCGTGATTTCGCCGCGCGCCATTGGACGGCGCGCCGTGCGCGCCATGCGGGAATCGATTTCCCGCTCGACCAGGCAGTTGACGGCAAACGCCGCGCCGGCCAGCAGCCAGATACCGATCGTCGCTGCGACCACGGTCTTCCAATCCGGCAGCGTCGGCGTTGCCAGGAACATGCCGATGACCGCACAAAACACCGCCAACTGCGTCACGCGCGGCTTGGTCAGCGCCCAGTACTGGGCAATGCGGTTGGGAGGCGTGATCGAGGTCAGGGTGTTCACGAGTTCAGGATGAGGATTTCGAGGGGCGAAATGCCGGGACATGCTGCTTGCCGGGCGGAGTTGCGCCAGGCGCGGTCGCCAGGGCGGGATAGGCATTGCCACGGCCACTGCCAGCGCGGTAGTTTAACATGACCAATAGCAGCACGAGCAGCGCCGCACCGGCATTGTGGGCAACCGCCAGGGCCAATGGCCAGTTCAGGTAGATCGTGGCCACGCCGGTCAGAAACTGCAGGCCGACAGCGCCGATCAATGCGAGGCCAAGGTTTCGCAGGGCTGCCACCCGCAGCGCCCCGCGCGCGGCCCAGAGCACGGCGGCAATCACGACGAAGGCAAAATTCCGGTGCACCCAGTGGATCGCGGTCAGCGCTGAAAAAGGCAGGTAATCACCGGCCGCCGTCTTGCCGAGCTGGCGCCAGAGGGTGAAGCCGTGGGCAAAATCCATCGATGGCACGAGCTCGCCGTGACACAGCGGGAAATCGGTACAGGCCAGGGTCGCGTAATTGGTGCTGACCCAGCCGCCGAGCGCGATCTGCAGCACTAGCAGCAGCAAGGCGATGCGTGCCGGCGTGCGCAAGGCCGGGGTGGATGCGCCGAGCGCCGGCTGGGTCCGCTGACGCGAATACAGCCACGTCAGCAAGCCCAGCAAACCCATGCCGAGCAAGAGGTGAATCGTCACGATCACCGGCTGCAGCTTGAGGGTGACCGTCCAGGCACCGAAGGCACCCTGCAGACAGACGAAGCAGAACAGGAAGGTCGGCAGCCATGGCGGTGAAACAATCGATGCGTGGCCCGCCGCTGGTCCTGCCGCTGGCTCAGCCGTCGATCCAGCGACCGGACGCGCCAGCCGGGTACCCCGCGCGCGCCACCAGCGCCGCCAGGCCAGCAACATCAGGGAAACGATCAGTACACCGACCGCCATCGCCAGATAGCGGTGGATCATTTCGATCCACGCTTTGGCCACCGTCACCGGCCCGCTCGGCATGGCGGCCTGCGCCGCGCTGATGTCGGCATGCGCCTGGAAGGGATTGGCCTGGCCGTAACAGCCCGGCCAGTCGGGGCAGCCCAGGCCGGAATCGGTCAGGCGCGTGAAGGCGCCAAAGACGATCAGGTCGAATGTCAGGAACAGCGTCACGGCGACCAGCTTGCGCACCTTGTCGTCGGTCGAGGCCCACACCACCGACAACGGCAGCAGCGCCACCATCAAACCGAGCGCCGCCAATTGCAGGGCATGTGGAAGCTGCATGGCCATTATCCGATGCTCGATGCGCGCAACAGCTTGCCGAGGTCTTTCTTGATCTTGTTCGGATCGGCGTCTTTCGGAAAACGCATCATCAGGTTACCGCGCGGGTCGATCAGGTACAGGTGATCGGCCACGCTCGACCCTGGATCGACGGGCAACCATTTTTGCACCAGCTCGGGCTGCGCGCGCAACATCCGGGTGCCGTCGTATTCCTTCATCAGGACGGTATCCAGCGGCACCTGGTCGGTGATCAGCCAGACGCGTTCGATGCGCTGCATTTCCTTGCCGGTCGTCAGGCGCAACTGGCGCATCTCGAACAGCTTGGTCTGGCAGGCCTGGGCGCAGGCGCCGCCATCGGCCTGCAGCATGATCCACTTGCCCTGGTAGGCCTCCAGTCCGAGCGGCTTGCCGTCGAGCGACGTGCTTTGCAACGCCGGAACCGGATACTTGCGCGGGTCGAGAATGTCGCCGTAGTTGGTGCGCCCGCCCGGCTTGACGACGTAGTAGGCGATGTACGAGCCGATCAAGGGTGAAGCGCAGACAGCCAGGATGGCGAACAGCTTCCATCGGCCGGCGGTTTTTTTCTTAATCGTTTGCTGATTTTGCACGTCTGATTCCTGTCACCACAAAAAACACGGCTGCCATCGCAACCAGTGCGTACCATTGAAAAGCGTAACCCAGGTGGCGCTCGACGCCGGCCGACGGTCGCGGCCAGTCGCGCACCAGACCATCGTCGGTGGCGCTCAACTGTTCGACCAGAACCGGTTGCAGCGGCAGGCTGCTGGCACGGGCCAATTCCTTCAGATCCAGATTCTGGACGATCGCACCGGGTTGCAATCGGGCTGCTTCACCCAGCTGCATCAAGTGACCCGGTGAACGTCTGACCTGCCCCTGAATCGTGACGGTTCCGGCTGGCGTATTGAGGGGCGGCACCTTGGCCCGGTCGACCGGATTGCGCGGAATCCAGCCGCGCTCGATCAGCACCACCTTGCCGCCTTCGCTCAGACGCAAAGGCATCAGGACATACAGCCCGGCGCGCGACTGGTAAGGACGGTTATCCAGATACACCGGCCAGCCGGCGACGAATTCGCCGCGCAATTGCAGCTTGCGGTACTCGAGATCGCCCGGGTTGTTCCCGATGGCATCGATGCTCAGCACCGGTGCGGCGCTGCGCTGCGCTAATTTTACTTCGATCGACTGCTTCTGGTCGGCACGCCTCAATTGCCACTGACCGAGGCTGGCGCCCAGCGCCATCACGAGTACAGTGGCGATGAAAGGGATCAGCCGAAAGCGGAACCGGAAGCCGGAATTGAATCGCATTACAATATCGCTTTAAGTCGTGTCGCTTTAACTCGTGTCGCTTGAACTCGCGTCGCTTTAACTCGTGTCGCTTTATTTCGGGCCATCGGAATGTGTAACACGTTGGTTCAAGCAAGGCACACGCAATCCTGTGCAGATCCGGCAGCCTGTTTGCACTGAAACCTGGTGCCGGTCGCTGCGCTCCGACACCCTGCATTGTCAGCCAATTTCACTTTCCTTGCTCCCATGAGAATTCTTGTTGCCATCGCATTTATCCTGATCATCGGCAGTCTTGCTTCGGCGCTGGTGTTCCTCATGAAGGACAAGGGGAAAAGCAATCGGACAGTCAAGGCCCTGGCCTTCCGGGTCGGGTTCTCCATTACCCTGTTCGTGCTGCTGCTGATCGCCAATCAACTGGGATGGATCCAGCCGACCGGCATCCGCTGATTCCGGGGCTGCGCACTCTCTACATAGCGACTGATGCCTGGCGCATCAAGCCAGTTGCCCATAAAAAAGCCGCACTCGAAGTGCGGCTTTTTCGTCCGCGGCCGCAGCCGCGGTGATCCCTTTTACAGCCAGTACACCACCACGTACAGACCCAGCCAGACGACGTCGACGAAGTGCCAGTACCAGGCGGCGCCCTCGAAACCGAAATGTTGATCCGGCGTGAAGTGGCCTTTCATGACCCGGTATAGCACTACCGACAGCATGATGGCGCCCAGCGTCACATGGAATCCGTGAAAGCCGGTCAACATGAAGAAGGTAGAGCCGTAGATGCCCGAGGTCAGCTTCAGGTTCAGTTCGCTGTAGGCATGCGAGTACTCGTAAGCCTGGAAACCCATAAAGATTGCACCCAGCAAAACGGTTGCGAACAGCCAGAAAGCGGTCTTCGAACGATGTCCGGCGCGCAGCGCATGATGCGCAATCGTCAGGGTTACGCCGGATGTCAGCAGCAATGCGGTGTTGATGGTCGGGATCGGGAACGGTCCCATCGTGGTGAATTTCTCGATGGTGCCAGCCGGGCCGCCGTTGCCCCAGACTGCGCCGAAATCCGGCCAGATCATCTTGTGGTCGAGGTCACCCAGCCAAGGCAGCGTGATGCTGCGCGCGTAGAACAGGGCACCGAAAAAGCCGGCGAAGAACATGACTTCGGAAAATATGAACCAGCTCATGCTCCAGCGGTACGAAACGTCGATGCGGCTGTTGTACAGGCCGCCTTCGGACTCGGCAATGGCTTCGCCGAACCAACGATACAGCACGACCAGAAACGCCAGGATGCCGGCCAGATTGGCATACATTCCCCACGAAATCCCATTGACCCAGGCGGCAGCGCCAGCCATGGTCAGCAGCAGCGACGCACCGGCCAGGATCGGCCATTGGGACGGGCCCGGTACGAAGTAATAAGGGGCGTTCGCGTGCGGAGTACTCATGTCCATCTCCCGATGCTGATATCAAATAAATTGTTAGTGGTACAAACCTGCTTCGCCAAACCTACTTTGCCAGTACCAGCCGCACGATCGTCATCAAAATCAAAATGAAGAGAATCGCGCCGATGATGCCGGCAATGATGACGTGAACCGGATTCAGATTGGCTGCATCGCTCTCGTAATCACTTTTTTTGCGCACACCGAAGAACGACCAGAACACCGCCTTCACCGTCGCCAGGAACGACGCCTTGCGCGCGGTAGGTCGTTGTTGCTCATTCATCCATATTACCTTCGCAACGCAAGCTTGCCGCCATCATGACTCTTTTCGTGTGGCTTTTCATGTGGATTTTTTCCCCGGCGCCGCGATCTCGAAGAACGTGTACGACAGGGTAATCGTGGTCACATCGCGCGGCAACTTCGGGTCGATGAAAAATACCACCGGCATTTGCTTCGCTTCATTCGGCAACAATGTCTGCTGACGGAAACAGAAGCATTCCACCTTCTTGAAATACTGTGCTGCCTGCGCCGGCGCATAACTCGGGATCGCCTGCGCATCCACCGAGCGGGGCTGGGTGTTGACGACTTCGAAGGTCACCTGCGTCATTTCACCCGGATGCACAGTCAGGCTCGACACGGTCGGGCGGAAGCGCCATGGCCCGTGCACGTTCGTATCGAATTCCACGGTGATGACGCGCGTCTTGTCGATCTGCGTATTGCCGATGCCATCGGACAGCCCATCCTTCGAGCTCAACACGTTAATGCCCGTCAGCTCGCAAATTTTCTTGTACAACGGCACCAGTGCGTAGCCGAAACCGAACATCATGATCGCGATGACGATCAGCTTGCCCAGCATGCGACCATTCATCTGCCGCGTCATGCGAGCAGCGGCTGAGACTGGCAAAACGCCTTGCGGGTCGGATGACATCAGTTCAGAACCACATCCTTCTGGCGATCACGCCGACAAAGAACATCAACGCGATCGATCCGATGATCAGGGCAGTCTTCAGGTTGTTCGGTTTTTTCGGCTGGTTCATGCAAACGGTTTTCGATGCTTCGTTACCGCAGCGCCGACCGACGGCCGGCGCTGCATTCAAAAGTGCAGTGCCAGTTACTTCACCATCGGTGGCGTTTCGAAGGTGTGGAACGGCGCCGGACTTGGCACTGTCCATTCCAGCCCTTCGGCACCTTCCCATGGCTTCGCCAGTGCTTTTTCACCGCCACGGATCGATGGAATGATCACTGCGAACAGGAAATACACCTGCGACAGGCCGAAACCCAGTGCCCCGATCGACGCCAGCATGTTGAAGTCCGTGAACTGCGCCGGATAGTCGGCATAGCGGCGCGGCATGCCGGCCAGTCCCAGGAAGTGCATCGGGAAGAACGTGATGTTGAAGGTGATCAGCGAGGCCCAGAAATGGAACTTGCCGCGCGCTTCGTTGTACATGTAACCGGTCCACTTCGGACCCCAGTAGTAGAAACCGGCAAACATGGCGAACAACGATCCGGCCACCAGCACGTAGTGGAAGTGCGCCACCACGTAATAGGTATCCTGCAATTCGATGTCGATCGGCGTAACCGCCAGGATCAGACCGGTGAAACCGCCCATCGTGAAGACGAAGATGAAGCCGATAGCGAACAGCATCGGTGTCTCGAAGGTCATCGAGCCGCGCCACATGGTGGCGATCCAGTTGAAGACCTTCACGCCGGTCGGCACGGCGATCAGCATCGTTGCGTACATGAAGAACAGCTGGCCGGTCACCGGCATGCCGGTGGTGAACATGTGGTGCGCCCAGACGATGAACGACAGGAACGCGATCGAAGCGACCGCGTAGATCATTGCCTGGTATCCAAAAAGCGGCTTGCGGGCGAAGGTCGGGATGATTTCCGACACGATGCCGAAGGCCGGCAAGATCATGATGTAGACCTCGGGATGGCCGAAGAACCAGAAGATGTGCTGGAACATCACCGGGTCGCCGCCGCCGGCGGCATTGAAGAAGGACGTACCGAAGAACTTGTCGGTCAGCAGCATCGTCACGGCGCCGGCAAGCACCGGCATCACCGCGATCAGCAGGAACGCGGTGATCAGCCAGCTCCACACAAACACCGGCATCTTCAGCAGGTCGACGCCCGGGGCGCGCATGTTGAGGATGGTGGCGATGATGTTGATCGCGCCCATGATCGAGCTGATGCCCATCAGGTGCACGGCGAACACCAGGAACGCGGTGTTGTTGCCGCCCTGCAACGACAGCGGCGGATACATCGTCCAGCCGCCGGCCGGACCACCGCCACCGATGCTGAAACCCTGCAGGATTAGCGGCATCAGCAACAGCGTGAAGGCGAATGGCAGGATCCAGAATGACCAGTTGTTCATGCGCGGCAGCGCCATGTCCGGCGCGCCGATCATCATCGGCACCATCCAGTTGGCAAGCCCGACGAACGCTGGCATCACCGCGCCGAAGATCATCACCAGCGCATGCGTGGTGGTCATCTGGTTGAAGAATTCCGGCGACACGAACTGCAGCCCGGGCTGGAACAGCTCGGCCCGGATCACCATCGCCATCGAACCGCCGATGAAGAACATCACCAGCGAGAAGATCAGGTACAGCGTACCGATGTCCTTGTGGTTGGTGGACTGGAACCAGCGCTGGAAAAATGTCTGCTGGTGGCCATGGTCATCGTGCCCATGATCGTCGTGCGCGGCGCTGTAATCGGACATGTCGCTAGCCTTGTTTGAAGATGATGCGATTCGTTTGCGAGGATGCGTGGATCAGTTGGCGCCGCCGGCCTTCACAGCAGGTGCGGCGGCCGTGACCGCAGGCGCGGCAGCCAACGCGGCAGGCATCGCTGCCGCCGGCGCAACAGCCGCCGTGTTGGCTGCCTCATTGCTGGCCTTTTGCTCGGCCAGCCAGCTGCGGTATTCAGCCTTCGGCACGACCTTTACCACGATCGGCATGAAGCCATGGTCCCTGCCGCACAGCTCCGCGCAAACGCCGCGGTAGATGCCCGGCTCGTGCACCTGCGTCCAGTCCTCGTTAATGATCCCGGGAATGGCGTCCTGCTTCCAACCGAGCGCAGGCACCCACCAGGCGTGGATGACGTCATCGCCGGTGATCACGAAGCGGATGCGGGTATCGGCCGGCAGCACCAGCGGATGGTCGACATCGCGCAAGTAATGCGGCATCGCGGCAAGGTCGGGCACCGCGCCGGACTGGCGCACGCGGTTGGACTCGCGGTCGAGACGGCTGATGTAGTTGACGTCCTGGCCCACGTATTCGTAGCGCCACATCCACTGGTAGCCGGTGATCTTGACAGTCATCTCCGCCGGCATGGCTTGATGGTCGGCGTTGTACTGCGCCATCACCATGCGCGTGGCGGGGATCGCCGAGCCGACCAGGATGGCGATCGGAATCACCGTCCACAGCGCCTCGAGCACGGTGCTGTGGGTGAACCCGGTGTCGGGCACGGCGCCTTTGGAATGGCGGAACTTGTACATTGCGTAACCCATTGCGCCGAACACCACCGCGCCGATGGCGATGCAGATCCATAGCATCATCATGTGCGCGTTGTAGGCATTGTGCGAAGTGGCGGTCACGCCCGGGGTCATGTTCAGTTGCCAGCGCACCGGATCGGTGGGGTTGGCGAGCGCGCCGGCGCTGACCAGCAGCGCCAGGCTGCCGGCCAGGCGGACCAGGCGTCGGATGTTCGTCACTGCTTTCATCGGGACCCACCCTCTAACTGTTATCGGTGCCGGGCAGCGCCCCTGCGGCGGCCGCCAGAAAATTTTTCAAGCTTTTCAGCAGGTCGAGCCGTTCTGCCTCGCACAGGAACGAACCTACCTCCACCTCGCGTCCACTTGAGGCCATGTGGATATGCGGTTCGCCGCCCATCCGGCTGACCCGCAATCGCACCCAGTACGGATGGGCTCTCAGCATCGGCTCCGCTTGCCGTGATTGCCGAACTTCCACCTGACCCGGGGTGATCGCGATCTCCTCGAACCGCTCGCCCTGCAACCACACCCAGCGCAGGCAGGCCGCAAGGAACGCGCTGTCGGCGAACGCAAAGGCCGGCGCGAAAACATTGCCGCCCACGTACGTAAACAGCGCCACCAACCACGTCGCCGTGGCCAACACCGCGAAAACCATCCGGAATTGCCGTGCCGTCAGTGCACGGCGAGGGCGCAACCTGAGTTGCACGAGCGCTCCAGCACTGCCTTGGGCAACCAGCTCGATCACATCCATCTCCACGTCGGACCGCACGCAGGACAAGGCCGGAAAACGTGCGAATTTTACGCTCTTGCCAGGGTTCGCGGCAAGCCGGAAGGCGCTTGGGCGGCACGCATTGCAGATTCGGCGAAGGCGTGTGAAGGATTTGTATCGTCGCGCTGACCGCCGGCAAGCAGCCTGCTTTGCCGGCTTGCGCCCCGGCGACTAGAATCTGCGCTTGGCCCGGCGCGCCGCGCCGCCATTGCCGGGATTCCCTTGACCCCCATCCTCAGCTCCGAACTGCCCGCGGCCTTGACGCCGCTGCGCCAGCGCATCACTGCCGCCACGCTTCGCGATGAAACCGAGCATCTGGAAGAATTGCTCAGCCAGGCCGAACTTCCCGCCGATGCCCAGGCAGCGGTGCAGGCGACCGCTATCGGTCTGGTCCAGCGTACGCGCATCCGCGCCGCCGATCCGGCAATGGTCGAGGCGTTCATGCGCGAGTACGACCTGAGTTCGGAGGAAGGCGTGCTGCTGATGTGCGTGGCCGAAGCGCTGCTGCGCATCCCCGACCAGGACACCGCCAACAAGCTGATCCGCGACAAGTTGGGCGACGCCGACTGGGACGCACACGTCGGCCGCTCCACTTCCGTACTGGTCAACGCCTCCACCTGGGGGCTGATGCTGACCGGGCGCATCGTCAACCTGGCCGATGAAACCCGGGGCAACGCCGCCGGCGCCTTCCGGCGCCTCGTGGGACGCATGGGCGAACCGGCAATCCGCCTGGCCGTGCGCCAGGCCATGCGCATCATGGGCCACCAGTTCGTGATGGGGCGCACCATCGGCGAGGCGCTGGAGCGCTCACACAAGGGCGAGAATGCGGCTTACCGCTACTCCTTCGACATGCTCGGTGAAGGTGCTTTCACCGCCCACGATGCCGCGCGCTATCTTGAGGCGTACCGCAAGGCAATCATCGCCATCGGTTCCGGCGGACCCTATCCGGATGTTTTTGCCGCCCCGTCGATTTCGGTGAAATTGTCGGCGCTGCATCCGCGCTACGAGTTCATCAAGCGCGCGCGCGTGCTCGCCGAATTGGTGCCGCGCGTGCTGGAGCTGGCGCAGCTGGCCAAGGCGCAGGGCATTGGCTTCACCATCGATGCCGAAGAATCAGAGCGCCTGGAGTTGTCGCTGGAAGTCATCGCGGCCGCTTTCGCCGACCCGTCCCTGGACGGCTGGGAGGGTTATGGCCTGGCCGTGCAGGCCTACCAGAAGCGCGCGCCATTCGTGCTTGATTTCCTGATCGATCTGGCGCGCCGCACCGGGCGCCGCATGCCGGTACGGCTGGTGAAGGGTGCGTACTGGGATTCGGAGATAAAGAAGGCGCAGACCGACGGACTGGCCGGCTACCCAGTTTTCACCCGCAAGCCCAATACCGACGTCAGTTACCTGGCTTGCGCGCGGCGCATGCTCGACGCGAGCGACGCGCTGTACCCGATGTTTGCCACGCACAATGCGCAGACCATTGCCGCGGTGCATTACCTGGCGCAGGGCAAGGCTTTTGAATTCCAGCGCCTGCACGGCATGGGCAACCACCTGTATGCCGAAACCATCGGCGCCGATCAGTTGAACGTGCCTTGCCGCGTTTACGCACCCGTCGGATCGCACGAAGATTTGCTGCCGTATCTCGTGCGCCGCCTGCTGGAGAACGGCGCGAACAGCAGCTTCGTCAACCGCATCACCGACGCCTCGCTGCCGCCGGCCGAACTGGTGGCCGATCCGGTGGCCACGGTGAAAGCATTCAGCAGCAAATCACATCCGCATATTCCACAACCCTCAGCCATTTTCCCCGACAGGATCAACTCCATGGGCGTCAACCTTGCCAACGACCAAGAGCTGCGCGTGCTCGCCGATAAGGTCAACGCCGCGGTGCGCGACTGGCAGGCGGCGCCACTGGTTGCCGGCGGCCCTGGCACTGGCGCGATCGTGCCGGTGACCAATCCTGCCGACCGGCGCGAGTCCATAGGCAATTGGCAAGCCAGCGACGAGGCGCAAGTCGAGCGCGCACTGGCGGATGCCACGGCGGCGTTCCAGCGCTGGGACCACACCCCTGCCGACGCCCGCGCAGCGATCATCGAGGCTGCGGCTGACTTGCTCGAGGAGCACATGCCCGAGTTGATCGCGCTGTGCGTAAAGGAAGCCGGGAAATCGCTGGCGTCATCGGTGTCAGAGGTGCGCGAGGCAGTGGACTTCTGCCGCTACTACGCCGCGCAGGCCCGCCGGCAATTTGGTGCGCCGGAAAAACTTCCAGGGCCGACCGGCGAATCCAACGAGTTGCAATTGCA
>JAYUWF010000156.1:0-17249 GCA_043753685.1 Herminiimonas sp. | reverse complement strand
TGCGCCCACTCCACCAAGACCGCCGTGCTAAAGGGTCCGTATTCGAATGCGTGACCCAGCGTGACGCGGGACGCGGCATGGAGCCCGAGCAGACTAGCGACAAGCAGGTCCTGCCGCTTGAGAATACCCTTGGAACCAGCAATCGAAACGATCGCCGCCAGCATCAGCAGACCCAATCCGGTGAGCCCCGTCATGCCGTAATGGGTTGCAGCAAACACGCGCCACAAGGTAATGTCTATTTCAAGCAACCCCACATCGGCCATGCTCGCCGCCGCCTGCCAAAGCGAAAACAGCGAGGCGGCGATGCACACGACTATCCCAATACCCATGCTCGACGATAGCTTCGCCCGCACATTGCCTGGCCTGACGTCGCCGCCCTGCTCCAACCAAGCTCTGGACGCAAGCACGCCGACCGTCCACGCAAAACTCGCGTTGACCATCGTTGTCGCGCACGATTGCACAACGGGCGGCTGCATCACTACTTCACCGAAAACGTGTAATCACCGGTACGCCGGTGCCCGTCATGACCGATTGCGATCCACTGCACGTTGTATCTACCAGTTTTCAACGGTGGCACCGACACGTGCAAAACCCTGGCGTCCGCCTTATCAAGTATGGCTTTTCCGGTCTTGAGCGGAATTCCGGCGGAATCGACAACCTTGATGGCACTAAAGGCGCCTTCCAGCTTTTCGTTGAAGTGCAGCGTGATAGTGGTCGGACTGGTCGCCAGCATCGCATTACTTGCCGGTTCCGTACTGGCCAGAGCAGCATGTGCCCATGCCGGCGACTGGCCAAGAGTGGCGATGGTCAGTAGAACAGCAAAGAGGGTTTTATCGGTGTGCATAAATTTTCCTGATTAAAAACGGATCAGTGGCTGTGGCTTTGTGGTTTGCGCACATTGAATTCGACGCCAGGCTGCATTGCACCCGAAGACGGCGCCACAGGCGCTACGGGCATGTCGCCGCCCCACTCATAAGCGACGCTACCTTTCGGGTGCTGGTACCAGCCGGGATCGCGGTAGTCATTCCGCGCCAGACCGTCGCGCACTTTCAGGAGCGTCATCATGCCGCCCATGCCGATGGGGCCAAACGGCCCCTTCCCATCCATCATCGGTAGCGTATTGTCAGGTATCGGCATGTGCATCGAACTCATGCTCTCCATGCCGTTCTCGCCCATCGCCATGTAATCCGGCACCAGCTTGTTGATCTTCCTGGCGACGTCCTTCTGGTCGACGCCGAGCATGGTCGGCACCTGGTGTCCCATCGGACCCATCGTGTGATGCGATTTGTGGCAATGAAACGCCCAGTCGCCCGGTGCATCGGCAATGAATTCCAAGACCCGCATCTGGCCCACGCCGATGTCCGCCGTCACCTCGGGCCAGCGCGCTCCCTTCGGTATCCAGCCGCCGTCGGTACCGGCGACTTCGAATGAATGGCCGTGCACGTGCATCGGGTGGTTGGTCATCGTCAGGTTTCCCACCCGGATGCGCACGCGATCGCCTTTCCTGGCCATCATCGGCGCAATGCCGGGAAAGCTGCGCGAGTTGATCGTCCAGAGATTGAAGTCGAGCATCGTGTTGACCTTCGGCGTGAAACTGCCAGGGTCGATGTCGTAGGCGTTCAACAGCATGACGTAGTCACGGTCGACCTGCTGGACTGAAGGACTCTTCGGATGGGTGACCCAGAATCCCATCATGCCCATGGCCATCTGCACCATCTCGTCGGCGTGCGGGTGATACATGAAGGTGCCTGCATGCCGGGCCACGAAGTCGTACACATACGTTTTGCCCACGGGGATAGCCGGCTGTGTCAGGCCGGCGACGCCATCCATGCCGTTCGGGACGCGCTGGCCATGCCAATGGATGCTGGTTGCCTCCGGAAGGCGGTTGGTGACGAAGATGCGCACACGATCGCCTTCGACCACCTCGATGGTCGGCCCGGGGCTCTGGCCGTTGTACCCCCACAGATTGGCCTTCATGCCGGGTGCGATTTCACGCACCACCGGCTCTGCCACCAGGTGAAATTCCTTGACGTTGTCATTCATTCGCCAGGGCAGCGACCATCCGTTCAGCGTGACGACCGGATTGAATGGCCGGCCGCTCGGCGGGCTCGGTGGCGGCTGGGTGGTGGCATTTGCCGCAAACGCTGCTTCCGGCAGGGAAGCAGCGCCAACGCGGCTGACCACGCCGGCACTGACTGCAAGCGCACCGGCACCCATGAAAAAATCGCGACGTGAAACCATTGGAATCTTCCTTCTCAGTGTTTGATCGAGGCAGCAGCGCTGGCGCCGCCGCCACTGCGCATGCGGGTCTGCGTGCGGCCACCACTACCGGTGATCGCGCCCTGCAGCGCCGTGTCGGCCAGCCAGAAGTCGCGTTGCGCCTCGATGGCGGCGTTCACGCTGTTGACCTGGTCGCGCGAATCAGCCAGCAGCGCGAAAACGCTTGCCAGCATGCCGTTGTAGCGCAGCTGCATTTCGTCGGAAATCTTGCGGCGCAGGGGCACGACTTCGTCGCGATAATGCCGGGCCACGTCATAGCTGGTGCGGTACGCGGAATAGGCTTCCCGCACTTCGGAGCGGGCACGGATTGCGGTGTCCCGGGTGCGGGCGACCGCCTGCATGTACAGCGCTTCTGCCTTGGCGGTTCGAGCGCCGCCCCAATCGAATATCGGTAGCTCCAGCGACACCGTGTAGCCGTTTTCACGCGGCTGTCCGGTCTGGCTCTTGTTTGCATAGCCGGCGTCGAGCACATTGATGAAACCGCTGGCGCGGGTCAGTCCCAGCCCTTTAGCGGTGGCATCCGTATCGCGCCTGGCGAGCTGCAGATCAAGCCGCTGCGCCATTGCCTGGTTTTCCAGGTCGACGATTTCGGTCGGCGCCTTTGGTAAATCCGGCAGGCGATCCGGCAAGGTGATGGCCGCGTCTTCTCCCCAGAGGCCCAGCATCTGCGTGAGCTGCTCACGCGCGGCAAGCGCATCGTGCCTGGCGCGTGCGACTTGCGTCGTGGCTTCGGCGTAGAACGCCTGTTCGCGCGCTTGCTCGAGCTTGCTCCAATTACCGACCCGCGCCATGCGCCGGGCCAGTTCTGCGCCGGCTTCGGCAGCGCTTTGCACTTGCTCCATGTAGAGCGCCGTCTGTCGCGCCGCGACCGCTTCGAAGTAAGCGCGGCGCGTGTCGGACGCGAGCTGGACTGCCGCCGATGCCGCCATCAGTTTCGCCTGCTCGAACCGACGCTGCTCGATGCCCGAGCGCAAAGGCAAGGTCAGCAGGCCAATCAAATCGAAGGTCAGGCTCCGATCGATTTCGAGGCCATTGCCGCCCTTCAGGCGTTGAAATGAAAAACCGGGGTTGCGCATCCGGCCGGATTGCACATAGTCGGCTTCGGCGATGCCCAGTTCGGCAAACGACGCCTGCAGTCCCTGGTTGTTGAGAAGCGCGATCTGGACCACGGTATTGGGGTCCAGTGACTGCTTGAGCAACGCAGAAACGCGCTCTGCGTTTCTGGAAGCGGCCTGCGGTGTCAGTGGTCGATCGACCGCCTGCCCCGTGCGCTGTTCGGTCAGGTCGGAGACGGAGCCCATGCCGCCATCTTGCGAAAACGTGGCACAGCCAGACAGCACGAGCAGCGCCGCCAGCGGCGCAAGTTTCAATCGATAGTGATTGTTATGGTTGGAAGTCATGGTCATTTCCCCTTGTGCCCTTCATGCATGTCCATGCCGGCCGGCATGGGGGCCGTCGGTTTCGGCGCGGCTTTCAGTGTTTTCTTTGGCATCGGCATCGTGTGATTCATGGGCATCTTCATGTCCATTGGCATGCCGGCCATGCCGCCGTGGCCAGCCGTAGCGGCGACAGCTTCGTTGGCGCTGCGCCAGAGTTTGTCGGGACTCGTGGTCTCGTCTGGTGCAGCCTGATAGCTCTTGAATACGGAGTCATATGGTTGAATTGTGACTTTCGCGTTTGCGCCAGCAGGGTCTGCGCCTGGGGCGGCAAGGACATCGACGGTCAACAATAGCGGCAGCAATGCCGCGGCAGCGCATGTGCGCCGGGGGAAACTGGACATGGGATTCTCCAAATCGATGAAACAGACGCGTGTTTGCACGTGAGATCGCCGAGGCGCAGGCAACCGAACGCATCGCGTTCGCAAACCTTACAGTTCAGCGTCGATCAAGCAGAGAAAGTACGGGGAGGCCGTTCCAGGCCGTCAGGGATGTAGCCAGTCACGAATGGAGTTGGCGAGAGAATGTCGATCGAGACCTTGGCAGCGCGGAGCTCCCAATCGATTTTCGATGGCGGCGCAAAGGCACCTATGCAGCAACTTCCACACGTACCGCAAAACGCGCTTTTGTGCTGGTGCGAATGGTCTTGATGGTCCGTCGCCTCGTCACCATCAGCCAGGGTCGAATGAACATGAATCACAGCTTCGTGTCGGGATGCATCGCCACCATGATCGTGACTGGTCGCGTCGGCAAACGCCTGCGCCATCTGGTGATCAGGGCCGCACTGCGAACGCAACGATGCGGCAATTCCCTGGAGCGGCACCAGGCAGATCAGCAACCACATCAGGATAATTTTTAGCCTGCGATTCATACGCAAAGTCTAACACACGCATACATTCCGGTTTTCACCGACAAACCAACTTTCGATGTGCACATGTGCTGCCTTGCTTCGCCGGCGGTGAAGATCTTGGCGCAATTTATCCCGGGCGGTTACTTAACCTGCAACAAAACCGCTGGAAGCCGCATTGCGATACAGATATGCTGTATTTTGCCGTCACACGCCTGTAACGAAGCGACCTCATACTTCGCGCACTTCATGCGCAATGAAAACCTGAGTTCATCAAGTTACAGCGCAAGGGAATCCAGATGTATGCAAGCCACGACCGCCTGATCATTTTCGATGCCGATGGCACCACCATCGACGCGTTCGCTGCGATCGACACTACCTTTGCTCGACACGGCATGGAGATCGGCGATCTGGAAAGTTTCCAGAAAAGGCGGCGTCTTTTCAAATATCTCGGCGGTATCCGCGAGTTTCCCTACAACCTGCAAAAACAGTTCGGCAGCCAGAGCCGCAAAAAATTGCTGGCGACCCTGACCGGCGTCTACTGCGACGAAGCCACACTCTATCCCGGCATCGCCGACCTATTTGCAGATCTGATCGCGGCGCCCGGCATCCGCATTGGATTGGTCACACGCAATATCACCAATGATGCCGAGCTGACGCTTAAAACACTTTTCGCGCGCAATGGCGTCGATCTCGACGGACTCGATTTCATTACCCGGATCCCCGTGCGGGGCGACAAGGCCGCGCATTTCAAGGCGATGCGCGAGCGCTACGATATCAATCCGGCGCGCTGTTATACCTGCGGCGACGAACATCATGACTACGCTGCGGCCATTGCCAGCGGCATGCAGCCATTCATTGTCTCTTACGGTTTCGAAGATCATGCGCGCCTGACCGACAAGTTCGGCGTCCCCGAAGAAGTCATCTCCAGAACATCCGAAATCGTCTGCCGACGCATCCGACACGCTTTCGAACTGCCAGATCAGCCTGTCGTTGCTGCACCACGTGATGTCAGCAGTGTCACTTGCCTGAAGTAATTGGCAGCTAGGCTCTGCCTGTCCCGACTTTCACGCCATGCAGGCATATGCTGACCAACGTGCCCTATCCACGCGCCAATGTGATGCGACCGGCGATGTTCCTGCAGGATGCAGAGCGTCGAACGGCGGACCCTTTACCCGACGCAGTCCCTTCCGCGAGCGTTGGTGTCCCGCTTGTGGCGCAGCTTCCTACGGTGCTCATCCTGAGCGTCTCGGCTGGGGCTGGCCACGTGCGCGCGGCACAGGCGCTGTGCGCGGCTGCCGATGCCTCGATCGTCAATGCGGTTCATATCGACGTCATGACAAGCATGCCGCACATTTTTCGGTGCCTCTATACGGATGCCTACGTAAAAATGGTGGGAAAGTATCCACAAGCATGGGGTTGGCTGTACCGCCGGATGCAGTCGGCGCAGCCAGACGATCGGGTGCAGGTATTTCGCCGCTGGATCGACCGTCGTCAGGCACGCAAGTTTGTGCGCACGATCACCGAATTGAAACCGGCGGCAATCATC
The DNA here is from genome assembly GCA_043753685.1 of Herminiimonas sp. Lineage (GTDB taxonomy): Bacteria > Pseudomonadota > Gammaproteobacteria > Burkholderiales > Burkholderiaceae_D > JANXSS01. Next base: position 11,137 of record JAYUWF010000156.1, on the reverse strand, counting down.
TGTACCCATTTTCTGCCTGCCGAACTGCTCGGCTATCTGCCTGCTGCAAACCGTCCTATGTGCCCGGTCTGGGTGCAGGTGACGGATTTCGACGTGCACCGGATCTGGATACAACCAAGCGTCTTTGGTTACTTTGCGGGTAACGAAGAAGTGGCGTTCCGCTTGCGGGACGACGGCGTGGCGGCCGCTTCCATTCATGTCACCGGTCTGCCGGTCATGCCGGCGTTCGCCGCACCGCAGGATCGCGCACGCGCCGCAGTGGGGCTTGGGCTCGATCCCTCCCGCCCGACTGTCCTGATGATGGGAGGTGGCGCAGGTTTGGGCAATTTCGAATACCTTGCCACGCGGTTAATGGCGATCGATCCAGGCCTGCAGTTGATGGTGCTCACCGGCAGGAACGTTCCCCTTTTGCAGAAACTCGCGAAATTGGCGGCAGCAACGCCGGAGCGATTCATCGTGCACGGACACACATCCCAAGTAGAGCAGTTCATGGCATGCGCCGACCTGATCGTCACCAAGCCGGGTGGCCTCACCAGCGCCGAGTGCCTCGCCGCCGGTCTGCCGATGGTGGCAAATGCACCAATACCGGGCCAAGAAGAGCGTAATGCCGATTACCTTGTGGAGCAAGGCGTGGCAGTGCGGGCGATCGATGCGGTTGGAGTGGAATTCCAGGTGCGTCAGTTGCTTGCCGATCCAGACCGGCTGGCGCGAATGGCCGCCTGCGGGAGGGCCATAGCCAAGCCAAGTGCTGCCGCGGACGTGATGCAGACCGTGCTGAAGCACTTGTACCGACCGCTGGCTTGACCAGGATGAATCTTCCTGCCCGACGCCTGATCGGCACGCTTGCCTGGGTTTTGATGCAGGCCTTTCTGTTCGCCCAAGTGGAAATCCAGATCGAGGGCGCCTCCGGCTGGGCGGCAAACCTGCCGACATGGCGTCTCGAGAAGCACTGGCTACTGGATATCTTTTTGGGCGGCCGTGCCATGACCGGTTACCACGCCTGGGTCTTTGCTTTCATGTTCACTGTCTTCCATTTTCCGATGGTGGCAAATGGGTGTTACGAATGGCGTGCCGAGAGTCAGGCGCTGGGATGCCTGATGCTGTTCTGGATTGCCGAGGATTTTTTATGGTTCGTTTTAAATCCGGCTTACGGTCTGAGCCGGTTCACGCCCATGGATGCGGTCTGGCACAAGCGATGGCTCTGGCTGGCGCCAGTGGACTATTGGATGTTCCTGCCTGTTTCAGCCGTGCTGCTGGCCTTCTCGACAACCCGAAGGCCTGCGTCCTGTTAGTGCCAGTTACGTAATCGAGCCCTTGACCTTTACACGGATGGTCACTCAGCAGATCCGCTGCCCTGCCCGCCACACACCGATGACGATCGGTACCTCTTCGACCAGCCGCACGCGTACATAATCAGCCCGCAGGTCGGGTGCAATCGCACCACGGTCATGCAGCCCGACCATGTGCGCCGGATTGCGCGTCACGGTCGCGATTGCTTTTGCCAGAGAAAATCCCTCTGCCTGAAGCAAGAAGGCCCCGTGCAGCAGGCTTGCGGGAACGTAGTCCGAGGACAGCACATCGAGCAGGTCGGCTCGTGTCAACTCTGCCGCGGACACGTTTCCCGAGTGTGAGCCACCCCGCACGACATTCGGCGCACCCATGATGATGCCCATACCCTGCTCACGGGCGGCACGGGCTGCTGCCTGCGTGGTCGGAAACTCCGAAATTGCGATACCGTCACTGACGCTTTCAGCCACATGCGCGAGGGTGGTATCGTCATGCGCCGCAAGCGGCACTGGATTGGCGCGCTGCCGGCAACTGCCGATAATGGCGCTGCGGTTGCCCGCTGCATGGGCCTGCTGGCGCACCAGGAGGCGCTCCAGCATGGAATCGATCTTGTCCTCGCTCCAGCCCCGCTTGCCACTGACGTAGGTTCGATAATGACTGATGTCGGTCCATTGGCGCTGGCCCGGCGTATGGTCCATCAGCGACACCAGCCGCAGGCGTTCGTCATGGAGAAATGGCGCGAACATCTCGAGCAGATGTTCCTCCGCCAGTTCGAGCCGGATGTGCAGGAAATGTTCTGCGCGTAATACGCCCGATGCGATCGCCCGCTTCAGTCCATCGGTACAGGCAGCGAGTGTCTGATTGCGCATGCTATCGGAATCGATGTCACCAACCGATATCGCATCCAGCACGGTCGTGATGCCGGCTGATGCGATCTGCGCATCGTGGGCGATGATCGCCGGCAGGATCGGCCAATGCACTTTCGGCCGCGGCATCAGGTGTTTTTCAAGATTGTCGGTATGCAGCTCCACCAGTCCGGGAATCAGGAAGTCGCCTTGCCAGTCATCGCCAGCGGTGCCAGCCATACCCCGGTTGACTTCCATGATCGATTCGCCACGAATGACGAGGCTGCCTGTAAATTCTTCGTCGGCGGTGACGATGCGTGCGTTGCGGATGGCGTTCATTGTCTTCAGTGCTCAGGCAGTCAGCTCGTTGTTTAGCGGATCCACAATTACCGGCGCTCAGGCCACCAGGCTGATCGGCTGCAGCGGTGGTATCGGAAAGAGCCGCGTTGCCAGCGCATCCCGCAACGCCCTGTCGTGGAAGATGCCGACAATGGCGACGCCGCTTGCGCGACGCTCGTCGATCATGCGGATGACGGTATCGCGGTTGGTTTCATCCAGCGATGCGGTCGGCTCGTCGAGCAGCAGGATCGGATAGTCGACGATCAGGGTGCGGGCGATATTGACGCGCTGCTGCTCGCCGCCCGAGAAGGTGGCCGGCGGCACACTCCACAAGCGCTGGGCGATTCCCAACCGGGTCAACATGCCAGCCGCGCGTTCGCGTGCCTCTGCGCGCGGCACTGCCCGTGACAGCAAGGGTTCGGTGACCAGGTCGATCGTCGAAATTCGCGGAATCACCCGCAGGAACTGCGTAACGAAACCGAGGGTGGCATGCCGCACGGCGTGTATTTCGCGCGCCGGCGCACTGGCGATGTCGACCCAGGTGTCGTCATGCCGGATGCGCACGCTACCACTGCTGGCACGGTAATTCGCGTAGAGGCAGCGCAGGAGCGTGCTTTTCCCGGCGCCGGAAGGCGCATGCAGCACGACACATTCGCCTGCATCGACCTGCAGGTCGACGTTGGCCAGGATCGGCAATTGCAGGCCATCCTGCAAGTGCAGCGTGAAGTGCTTGGACAGGTTGCGGACGTCGATGCGATTCATGTTCATGGATTCCGGCGACTCGTGGATATGGGGAGCGATCAGGCCTGGAGCACCGAAGACACCAGAAGCTGCGTGTACGGATGCTGCGGATCATCGAGCACCTGGTCGGTCAGGCCTTCCTCGACCACTCTGCCCTGACGCATGACGATCAGGCGATGCGCGAGCAATCGCGCTACGGCCAGGTCATGCGTGACGATCACTGCTGCGACATGCAGCTCGGCCACCAGCTGGCGCAACAGGTCCAGCAGTCGCGCCTGCACCGACACATCCAGGCTGGCAGTGGGCTCATCCATGAAGATCAGACGCGGCTTGGTAACCAGATTGCGGGCAATCTGCAACCGCTGCTGCATTCCTCCGGAAAAGTCGCGCGGCAAATCGTCAATGCGTGCCTCGTCGATCTCGATCCGTGCAAGCCAGGCACTGGCTTCGCTGCGAATCGTGCCGTAATGCCGTGCGCCGACCGCCATCAGCCGCTCGCCCACATTGGCGCCTGCCGACACATCGCTGCGCAAGCCGTCGCGCGCGCTCTGGTGCACGAAGCCCCAGTCGGTGCGCGAGAGCAGCCGGCGCCGTGCTTCGCCGATCTGATAGAGGTCGACCACACCGTCGTGCAGGGTCGAGTACATCACCGTTCCCTCGTCCGGCGCGACGTGGCCGGCCAGGCTGTGGAGCAGGCTGGTTTTTCCGGATCCGGATTCGCCGACGATACCGAGTACCTCGCCTGGATAAAGTGAGAGGCTGACGGCGTCACAAGCGACATGGTCGCCGAATCGACGCGTGAGCGCAGTGGCCTGCAACAGCGGCGCGGCGCTCATCGGCTCACTTCCCGTCCGGCAGAATCAGCGGAACGATCTTCGTTTGCGTTTTCATTTGGCTGGTAACGCGGCTCATGCTGCTGTTCCTGCCGGGTGCGGCAATAATCCGTATCGCTGCAAACGTGCATGCGCTGTCCCTGGTCATCGAGGATAACTTCATCCAGAAAACTGGTGTCGGCGTCACACAAGGCGCATCGTTCTTCCCAACGCTCGATTTCGAATGGATAGTCTTCGAAATCCAGGCTTGCCACGTTGGTGTAAGGCGGCACTGCGTAAATGCGCTTTTCTCGCCCCGCGCCGAAAAGCTGCAAGGCCGGACTCTGGTGAAGTTTCGGATTGTCGAATTTAGGGATCGGCGATGGGCGCATCAGGTATCGGCCGTTGACGATCACGGGGTAATCGTAGGCGGTCTCGATCTTGCCCAGGCGCGCGATGTCTTCGTAGAGCTTCACGCTCATGAGGCCGTAATCGGCCATCGCGTGATACTTGCGGGTCTGTTCCTCACGCGGCTCGAGCCAACGCAGCGGTTCCGGGATCGGTACCTGGTAGATCATGATCTGACCCGGCACCAGGGGCGTCTCCGGGATCCGGTGGCGGGTCTGGATCAAGCTCGCCAGCGTCGTTTTCTCAGTCGTGGCCACGCCGGTGGTCCGCCTGAAAAAGCGCCGGATGTTGACGGCGTTGGTCGTGTCGTCAGAACCCTGGTCGATCACCTTGAGTATATCGTCGCGGCCGATGACTGCCGCGGTGACCTGGATGCCGCCCGTCCCCCAGCCATACGGCAACGGCATTTCTCGCCCGCCAAAAGGTACCTGGTAGCCCGGAATCGCGACGGCCTTCAGGATGGCACGACGGATCATCCGCTTGGTCTGTTCGTCCAGGTAGGCGAAGTTGTAACCCTCATCGGGCTCGATGGCTGCGCTGACGTCCTCCACAGCAGCGACCTCGGCGACGTGTTCTTTATCGGTCATGCGCATCAAGCGGCTCTTTTTGAAGCGACGTCGACCGATCCATCGACTGCGACGCTCGGTTCACTGCACACAGGCTCGTCAACCGATTTTCCGACCGCGCGGGCTTGCGCAGCACGTCGAAGACTGCGCACGAGTGCAAGTTCGGACTGAAAGTCGACGTAATGCGGCAGCTTCAGATGCTGGACGAAGCCGGAGGCTTCCACGTTGTCGGCATGCGAGAGGACGAATTCCGCCATCTGCGCAGGTGCCACGATTTCCTCGCCCAGTTCTTCTGCGCGCAGCGCCCTGTCGACCAGCGCCATGGCCATCGCCTTGCGCTCGCCGTTACCGAACGACAGCCCGTAGCCCCGGGTGAAGCGCGGCGCTTCCTTGTGCGAGCCCGCGAACTGGTTGACCATCTGGCATTCGGTCAATTCGATGTCGCCGATCTCGATGACGAATCCCACTTCCTCGCACAGGATTTCGACCGGCACCTTGCCTTGCCGAATCTCGCCGGCGAACGGGTGATTGCGGGCGTAACCGCGCTGGGTGGAATATGCGAGGCCCAGCAGAAATCCTTCGTCACCACGGGCCAGCGCCTGCAGCCGCACCGCGCGTGGCGCCGGAAAGCGTAGCGGGTCACGCGTGAGATCGTCCGGTGCCGGGTCCCCCTCGGGAATGCCTTCGGCTTCGATCAGCCCTTCCGCGTCAAGAAAGTCCAGCACCGGTACCGCCGGCCCGGACATCACTGGCGACGCAGTTGTCGTCACCGTTGCAATCGGTTCGCCCTGCCCCATCGCCACATGCTCTGCCGCGAGTGAAAAATCCAGCAACCTCTGGGTGTAGTCATAGGTAGCGCCGAGAATCTGGCCGCCCGGCACATCTTTGAAGGTTGCCGAGATACGCCGCTCCAGCACCATGCGGCCGGTGTCGACCGGCACTGTCGCCAGCAGGCGTGGCAAGGTGGTGCGATAGGCACGTAGCAGAAAGATCGCCTCGATGATGTCACCGGCGGCCTGCTTGATGGCCAGCGCGGCCAGATCCGGGTCATGCAGCGACCCTTCGCTCATCACGCGCGAGACGGCCAGCGGCAGCTGTTCACGCACCTGGGCCAGCGTCAGTTCCGGCAGCGCCGGATTACCGCGCCGTTTTCGCGCCAATGCCACATAGGATTGTTCGATGGCTTTTTCACCACCTTTTACTGCGACATACATGAGGTTTTCTCCGCTAAGAGGATGGGGGCATCGATCCTGGTAGTGCGTGGCAAGCCGATGATCCGGTCACCGCAGCAGAAAATGATGTCAACGCCGGTCGGGAAACCTGCACCGTTGACGCGCCACTGTTCATCGAAGTCGGCGGGTAGTCCGGCAACCTGAAACACCTGTTTCGAGCGGATGCCAGGCCCGGTCAGGATGCGATCTGGGCCGCCGCTCAACGACGCCACCTGCACCAGCAGCATCGTGGCGCGATCGGGATACGCCATGCTGCCTTGCGCAAAACGGGCAAGCTGCAACCGTTGCGGCCGAGTGAACAGCGCGAACGCGGCTGCCGTCGGTACATCGACGGCCATGCAACCGCAATGAAAGGACAGGTAATGGACGACCCGTTGCGCATTTGCTTCATCGTCGATATCGAGCCAGACCGGTGTGTCGAGATCGGCCAGCGTCAGAACTGCAGCAGTCATCGCCGTATCGAGCGGATCAGGTCCTGTTACGGCCACCGGTATTTCACGCACCGTTCCCGGCTCGGAGATGGCGGCGAGAAGTACCCGGAAGGTAGCCTGACTGTCATGTACCAGGTCTTCGAATCCTGGCAGGAGATCGCGCGCGTTCATGCGTCCTCGCCTCGCACCATCGTCATGAAATCCACTCGCGTCGCTTGTGCTTGACGAACCGTCTCGGCCAGCCGCGCTGCCAGCACGGCATCGATCGGATCGAGCACGCGGTCGCGCACCGTGTTCGCTGCGGGCGTCTGCATCATGGCATCGAAGAGCGCCGCCCATTCGGCATGCCGTGCGTCGCGACCGGCGACATAAGCCACGCCCATTTCGCCTGAGTCCAGCCGGAGTGCGCAGCGAGTGACCGACATTTCGCCAAGATTGAACTGTCCGCCGGTACCACCGGCGCGGGCGCGCACCATGGCGAGGCCGACTTGTGGACGTCGCAGCCAGGTGAAGCCGGGAAGCTCGCCAAATGCGGCAACCGCTTTGCTGAGAACAGGAAGTGGCGCCTTGGCCAGCAATGACATCCAGCGAGCTCGCTCGGGATGTGGGGTGGGATTCGACATGGCGTCATTGAAGCACCGGCATGTGAAGCCGTGATGACATTTTCGCCGACGTGATGCCTGCGAAATCCGCGAATTGGAACGTCCCGATCGTGTCAACCGCCAGTCACATTTCAAAGCGACAATCGAGCAGAAAGCAAACCGCCTCCGCGCGGCTGTTCATTTCCGGATCCAAGGGCGGAACGCACCATGACACGATACGCGCTGTACTACACCCCCGGTGCCAGGACGCCATTCTGGCAGCTCGGCTGTTCATGGCTAGGCCGCGATCCGACAGGCGCTGCCCCACCGCCTCGCCAGTCGGTGAGCGGGATTGCCTCGCTGATGATGACAGCCCTGACAGCAAGCGCGTGCCGGTACGGTTTTCATGCAACGCTGAAGGCACCGTTCAGGCTCGCGCCGGGCTTCGGCGAATCACATTTGCTGGCGATGGCGCAGGCGTTCGCCAGAGTGCAACAGCCAGTCGGCCTGCCCGACCTGCAGGTACACCGGGTCGACGACTTCCTTGCCCTGTGCCCGACCCGGGCGACGCCGCACCTCGATGCGCTGGCGATGCGCGTCGTGTCGTATTTCGATGTCTTGCGCGCCGCGCCGACTGCCGATGAACTGGCGCGGCGTCGCCTGGCCCGCCTCAGTCCACGGCAAGATGCCTTGCTCGAGCGTTGGGGATATCCCTTTACGGAGGAAGAGTTCCGATTTCACATGACGCTGACCGATTCCCTGAAGGCGGTCGGTGACGATGTCGCGCACGCATTGGGCCAGGCTGCGGATGCCCATTTCCAAGCGGTCACGACGACCGCAAATGGCATGGATCCGGTGAGCATCGACGGACTAAGCATCTTGAAGGAAGCCGTACCCGGTGCGCCGTTACACCTCCTGGCGCGCATTTCCTTCAGCGGCGCCGGCCAGGGAGACGGTATGCCTGCGCCGGGTCGCCTGTTCTACATCGTCGGACCCTCAGGCGTGGGCAAGGATTCGCTGCTGCGTTGGGTCCGGGAACACCTGGGCGAACGCCAACAAGTACGATTCGCAACACGAGCAATCACGCGTGCGGCGCATCCGAGCGAGGAGCATGAACCGGTGGCCGCTCACGATTTCTGGACTGAAGCAGGCGGTGGCGGCTTTTCGATGGTCTGGCAGGCAAACGGTGCGTCTTACGCGGTCCGGCGTGGTATCGAGGCCGATCTGCTGGCCGGTTACGACGTGGTGGTCAATGGGTCACGCGAATACGTGCCGCAGGTAGTCAAGGCATTTGCCGACGCCCGGATCATCTGGATCACGGCGGAAGCCGACCTCATCGCGCGCCGCCTGGTAGCGCGCCAGCGGGAGTCCGGACCAGAACTACTGCAGCGTGTCCAGCGGGCCACAGCGTTCTCGGCGCCGGCAGACCAAAACACGATTCATCTCGATAATAGCGGACCGATCCAAATTGCCGGTAAGCAGTTACTGGACTTACTGCAGGACTGAAAGCGCTTCTGGCGCCGCCAGATCGATGCTGAAGCTGATGCCATGCTGACTGAATCCGCGGTTCTGGTACAAGCGGTGTGCATCGGCCCGCTTGATATTCGACGACAGCATCATCTTGTAACACCCGGCCGAGGCTGCCAGCCGCATGGCGTGGTCCAGCATGACAGCGCCTAGCCCAGCGCCACGGCGCTCGCGCTGCACCACCACGGCATCGAGCAGCGCCTGACAGGTGCCGTTGTGGGAAGGACTGCAAAAAATCAGCAGGCTGTAGCTTGCGACCGGCAACCCGGCTTCCAGCACCAGCCAGATCTTGAAGTCGGGATAGCGGGCCATCATGTCCATGGTTTGCCGCATCCTCTGCAAGGCGCCTTCGTCATGCGCATCAACGTCTTGATCGTCCATTTCCGCCATGAGGCGGACCAGGTGTGGCAGATCGCCGTCGGTGGCCATCCGGATCTCGATGATCGGGACGCCGGCATTACTCGTGCCGTGCGTTAGGGCCGGTGTTTCGCCGGTGGCAAACACGGAAGATGGATGGGTCATGACGATGTCGGTCCTGAATGAAAAAATCAGATGAACAATTTACGCAGTTGTGACGACAACAGGTCGATGATGATCACGGTTGCAACGATCATCAGCAATACGGTACAGGCTTGTGCATACTGGAAGCCGCGAATCACTTCCCACAGGATCACGCCGATGCCACCGGCGCCGACCATGCCGACCACGGTGGCCGAGCGCACATTGGATTCGAATCGGTACAGCGCGTACGAAATCCACAGCGGCATGACCTGCGGCAGTACGCCGAACACGATTTCTTCCAGCACATGCGCGCCGGTGGCCCGAATCCCTTCGACCGGCTGTGGATCGATCGCCTCGACGGCTTCGGAGAACAGTTTTGCAAGGATGCCAGTCGTATGGACAAACAGCGCCAGGACGCCGGCGAAAGGTCCGAGACCAACTGCCACCACGAACAGCATGGCAAACACCATTTCGTTAATGGCGCGGGCTGCATCCATCAACCGGCGCACCGGCTGGCTGATCCAGACCGGCGCGATATTGGCGGCGCACAGCAGACCGAACGGTACCGCGCAGATCACTGCCAGCACGGTACCCCACAAGGCAATCTGCAACGTCACCAGCAACTCCTGCAGGTAGATGCGCCATTCCCTGAAATCCGGTGGAAAGAAGCTGGCGGCATAGGTCGCCATGTTGCCGCTGTCACGCACCAGTTCCAGTGGCCGCATGTCGGCGCCCTGCCAGGAAGCCATCAGCAGGATCGCCAGCAAGGCCCACAACAGCTGCCTGCCGAGCGCCGGCTTCGGTGACGGCGGGAAGCTGTTTGCCACAGGCGGTCGGATAGCGGTTTCCATGCTTGTTCTCAGGATTTGGCAACGTCGGCCAGTTTGCGGCTGATGTCGTCGAGCTTCGCCTTCTTCTCGTCTCCGGGCATGCCGGCGTCGGCTTCAAGCCTGGTCTTTTCCTTGAACAGTTCGAGCTGGCGGATCGGCTTGAGTTGCGCATTGCTCGATTCCTGGAAGCTGCCCAGGGTCAGCTTGGCCAGGTTGGCTTTTTCACGCGCCTGTGTGGCGCCCGGCTGACCGTAACCCACAAAAAACGTCTTGATCCGGGTTTTCAATTCCGGCGCCAGGTCGCGGCGCCACACGAGCGGATCGGCGGCGATCAGCGGCGACTTCCAGATCTGCCGCAACTGGTTCGCGATCTCGGGCTGCCGGGACTTGATGCGCTCGAGCGTATCGGAACTGTGGACGGCGGCGTCGACCTGCTTGTTTGCCACCGCCAGGATATTGGTTTCATGATTGGCGCTGCGGATGGTCTTGAAGGCAGTCTTCGGATTGACGTTGTGCTGTGCGAAGACGTAATAGCTCGGTACCAGAAATCCGGAGGTCGAGTTGGGGTCGCCGATGCCGAAGCTCAGATTTTTTGCGTTCTTGAGCAACTCGTCGACGTTGTTGTAGGGACTGTCCTTTGCAACGCTGATGTAGCTGTAATAACCCGTCGTGCCGTCGACATTGACCGTCTGTGCAAACACCTCGGCATTGGCGCGATCCACCGCTTCGATTGCGGATTTGTTGCCAAGCCAGGCGAACTGGATTTTGTTGAAGCGCATCGCCTCGATCACGCCCGCATAGTCCGGCGCAAAAAACGCCGTGACCTTGACGCCCAGCGCGCGGCTCATGTCATCGAGGATGGGTTGCCAATCCTGGCGCAGGTTCTGCGATGCTTCCGTGGAGATGATGCCGAAGTTCAGCGGCGTGCCGGCTTCCTGTGCAGTCGTGGAGAGCGAGACGACGGATGTGGCCAGGCCGAGTGCCAGGGCCGATAGTAGGGATCGTGACATAGTTTGAGGGCTCCGGATTGAATGATG
>JAYUWF010000155.1:0-17289 GCA_043753685.1 Herminiimonas sp. | reverse complement strand
CCAGTAGATGTTTTTCGGCATTTAATTTATTAGTCTTTCGACAATCAAGCCCTGTCGAACGGTCAACCGGATCATCAGGCGGCCCAGCGAAAGCTTGTGCCGCTCCACTCTTGGCGCTAAAGTAGACTTATGTTCGATGTTCTCGTTTATCTCTACGAAACGTACTACCGCCCCGATGCGTGTCCGGATTCGGTCGCGCTGGCGAAGAAACTGTCGGCGGTAGGTTTCGAAGAAGAAGAAATTTCCCGTGCTCTCGGCTGGCTCACCGACCTGGCTGAAACCACCAACGAATTCTCCGAGCAGTATCCGCAACAGACCGCCTTTTCCTTCGGCATCCGGATCTACGTGCAGCAGGAGCTCGATGCGCTGGGCGTGCCGGCCGTCGGTTTCATCCAGTTCCTGGAAGCGGCCAAGGTGCTCGACGCGATCCAGCGCGAAATCGTCATCGAGCGGGCGCTTGCCGTGCGCGAGTCGCAGCTCTCGCTCGACAAGCTGAAGGTGATCGTGCTGATGGTCCTGTGGAGCCAGGGCAAGGAGCCGGACGGCCTGATGTTCGACGAACTGTTCCTCGACGACGACGATCCCGAACCGCGGATGCTTCATTGAGTCGGTACTGATTCAAAAGCAACGCCCGGCTGAAATTTCAACGAACAGCGGCGCACCTGGATACCTCCGGTGCGCCGTTGTCCATTTTGCCGCCAACCGCTACAGCGCCACAGTGTTGCAAAACCGTTTCGCCGGGGCGCCGGAACGTTGTTTTGGCGCCCCTTCAGGTTGCGCAAGGCGGCTGTGCTTGCCCGCCCCGCTGTACTGTGCGCCAGACTTTGCTTTATAGTGCGCGCATTGACGCGACTCTTTCGAGACCAAATTTATGACCAAGACCCTCATCATCGCCGAGAAGCCTTCTGTCGCGAACGACATCGCGAAGACGCTCGGCGGCTTCACCAAGCACGATGAGTATTTCGAGTCGGACGAATTTGTCCTGTCGTCGGCAGTCGGCCACTTGCTGGAAATCGCCGTGCCTGAAGAGTTCGACATCAAGCGCGGCAAATGGAGCTTCGCGCACCTGCCGATGATTCCGCCGTACTTCGCGCTGAACCCGATCGCCAAGACCGAATCGCGTCTGAAAGTATTGAATCGGCTGATCAAGCGCAAGGATGTCACCGCCCTGATCAATGCCTGCGACGCCGGGCGCGAAGGCGAACTGATCTTCCGCTTGATCGCGCAGAACGCCAAGGCAAAGCAACCGATCAAGCGGCTCTGGCTGCAATCGATGACGCCGGGCGCGATCCGCGAAGCCTTTACCCATCTGCGGGACGACAGCGAGATGCTGCCGCTGGCCGACGCCGCGCGCTGCCGCAGCGAAGCCGACTGGCTGATCGGCATCAACGGCACGCGCGCCATGACGGCGTTCAACTCGAAAGAGGGCGGGTTTTATCTGACCACCGTCGGCCGGGTGCAAACCCCGACGCTGTCGATCGTGGTCGAGCGCGAAGAAAAGATCAAGAAATTCGTCGCCCGCGATTTCTGGGAAGTGCGCGCCGATTTCGTCTGCGCCGCCGGCGTGTACGAAGGGCGCTGGCTGGACACCAAGTTCAAGAAGGACGAGATTGATCCGGAAAAACGCGCCGAGCGCCTCTGGAGCAAGGCCGCCGCCGAATCGATCGTGTCCGCCTGCCGGGGCAAGCAGGGCAATGTCAGCGAAGAGTCGAAGCCAACCACCTCGATGGCGCCGGCACTGTTCGACCTGACCAGCCTGCAGCGCGAAGCCAATGCGCGTTTCGGTTTCTCGGCGAAGAACACCCTCGGCCTGGCGCAGGCATTGTATGAAAAACACAAGGTACTGACCTACCCGCGGACCGACTCCAAGCACCTGCCGGAAGACTACATTTCGACCGTCAAGCAGACACTCGAGACGATTTCTGAAAATAATAATTACTATCAGTTCGCCGCACAGGTGCTGAACAAGAACTGGGTCAAGCCGAACAAGCGCATCTTCGACAATACTAAGATCAGCGATCACTTCGCGATCATCCCGACCACCCAGGCGCCAAAGAACTTGTCGGAACCCGAACAGAAATTGTATGACCTGGTGACGCGGCGCTTCCTGGCGATCTTTTTCCCGGCCGCCGAGTTCCAGGTCACGACCCGCTTTACCGAAGTCTCCGGCCACCAGTTCAAGACCGAAGGCAAGGTCATGACCAATCCTGGCTGGCTGGCGGTGTACGGCAAGGAAGTCCTGACGCCGACGTCCGTAAACAAGGACGGCGAAGTCGAAGGCGACGGTACCCTGGTGCCGGTGGCAAAAGGCGAGAAGGTTCAAACCGACAAGATCACCGCCAACGGCCTGGTGACGAAGCCGCCGGCGCGCTACTCGGAAGCGACCTTGCTGTCGGCGATGGAAACGGCCGGCAAGCTGATCGATGACGAAGACTTGCGCGACGCCATGGCCGGCAAGGGGCTCGGCACGCCTGCCACCCGCGCCGCCATCATCGAGGGTTTGCTGAACGAAAAATACCTGTTGCGCGAGGGTCGGGAAATGATGCCGACCGCAAAAGCGTTCCAGTTGATGACGCTGTTGCGCGGCCTCGGCGTGTCCGAACTGACCGCGCCTGAGCTCACCGGTGAATGGGAATACAAGCTCTCGCAGATGGAACGCGGCAAGATCAGTCGCGAGGAATTCATGCGCGAAATCGCGCAGATGACCCAGATCATCGTCAAGCGCGCCAAGGAATACAACAACGACACGATTCCCGGCGACTATGCGACGCTGACCACGCCATGTCCGAATTGTGGTGCGGTGGTCAAGGAAAACTACCGCCGCTTCGCCTGCACCAAGTGCGAATTCTCGATGAGCAAGACACCCGGCAGCCGCCAGTTTGAAGTCGCCGAAGTCGAGCAATTGCTGACCGAGCGCACGATCGGACCGCTGCAGGGGTTCCGCTCCAAGATGGGCCGGCCATTCGCCGCGATCCTGAAGATTTCGCGCGATGAAGAAATCAAGAACTTCAAGCTCGAATTCGATTTCGGCCAGAACGATGAAGAAGGCGAAAACGGCGAGGGCGTCGATTTCACCGGCCAGACACCGCTCGGCGCCTGCCCGAAATGCAATGCCGGCGTGTTCGAAATGGGCCTGGCTTATGTGTGCGAACACAGCATGGCGAAGCCGAAGACCTGCGATTTCCGCAGCGGCCGCATCATCCTGCAACAGGAAATCTTGCCGGAGCAGATGGTCAAGCTGTTGAATGAAGGCCGCACCGATCTGTTGCCGGGATTCGTTTCGCAACGCACCCGGCGTCCGTTCAAGGCTTATCTGGCCTAGGGCAAGGATGGCAAGGTCAGCTTTGAATTCGAGCCGCGCAAGGCCAAGGTGCCTGCCAAGGGCAAGGCCGGCGCCGTCGACGAAGCAGAAGCGGTCGAGGGTGCAGCGCCTGCAGTCAAGGCCGTCGCCGTCAAGGCAGGATCGGTCAAGGCCGTGACCAAGAAGCCGGCGGCAAAAAAAATCCCGACCAACGTCGTCGCCGTCAAGAAAGCCGTAACGAAGAAAGTTGCGGCAAAAAAAGTCGCGGCTAAAAAGGTCGCGGCGCGCAAGTCCGCCACGAAAAAAGCAGCCGCGTGATCCTGTTTCTGCAACAGCAGACAGGTCTTTAGGAAACCCAGCCCAGCACGCTGGGACCGTCGCCACAAAACCCGTGGCCGGTTCGGTTTCGGCCAGCCCGGTACCGCCAACTTTCCCGGCATCTGCCGCCCATTGCAGAAGAATGTTGCAATTTTGAACGTAATTTCTTACGTTACTTCGGTTCGTCTCGAACACTCGGTTTGCGAGCCTGTAGGCTTCGCTGAATCCATCGCTTTCCCGAGGCATTCCTGGAACCTGCCGTACGACGCCACACCACCGGGCGTCATTCGTTGCTCGTCCAGTTGGATTCAATCAAACCGTTTCCATCAAAGAGGTAAGCATGCCATCCATGTCCGGCGTTGTCGTCATCAATCCCAGTATGCCCGGCGCCCCAGCGTCTCTGGCCATCGGCATATTGCAAGAGCACCGCAGCCAGGCTGCAGACGTCTCGGCCACGCCGGGTGAAGGGGCGCTCCCGGGCGCCTCCGAACCCTCGTCGCCATCGCCTGCGCGGGCGGCCCTGCAGGCAGCGGTTCCGCCGGTGCGTAGCCAAAGAAGGCTGGCGGCGGCGTCCTCGCTGATAGCGACCGGGACCACAATGACAGGCGCCGGCGGTGCATTGTTCGCTATTGGAGTCCAGCGCGCCATCTACGCGCATGACTATGGAAAAGAGTTGCCAGGCATACTAGGGCCGCTCCTGAGCGGGGCGTGCTTGTCCACATCCGGCATCGTGACGACGTTAGTCGGGTTAAAAAAGACTGGCTGGATGGACCAGTATCTCGCATCGACACCGCCACCGGCTCCGGCTGCTCAAGCTGAACCACACGAGCCGATCGAAATGATCGAAATCGTGATACCTGCAAACATTACCGGCGGCTCGGAGGCAAGCCCGCCGGCTCGCGACAACGCGCCGACGTCACCCCGCGACAGTGGCACGCCGGCGTAGTTCCAGCCATTTGGATGGGCTTTCAGTACCTGCCAACCGACCCGGTTCAAGCACGCTGACCGTTCCAAGGATCTGCCATCCGTCATCCACGTGGCGCGCCGATGTCTTGTCAACCGCGGCCGGGTTCGTGCCGGGGATAACGTGGCAAGTCATCGTCGAGCCTGGCCCAGGCGGGCAGATCGGCGCAAAAGATGTGCGCCACCGGCAGCACTTCGATGGACGTATCGATGCACCCCATGCGCAGGCGAATGACTTGCGGCTCGGCGTCGCGGCGCGAATACAGCGGCGTACCGCAACGGCTGCAGAAAGCGCGTTTTTTTCCTGGTGACGATTCGAATTCGGTGATGAGCTCGCGTCCGCTGCGCCACCGCAGACCGTCGCTGTCCAGTGGTGCGGCGATCACGCCGGCGCCGCCTTGCAGCTTCCGGCAATCAACGCAGTGGCACACGGTGACGGTGCCAACCTTGCCCTGGTAGTCGAATTGCACGCCCCCGCATTTGCAATTTCCCTCGAAATTCTTCATTACGCACCCCCGCACCCTTTCAGTCGATACCGCCGACCACGTCTGGTTCAAAGAAAACCCATTTCGCTTGCGGCCAGCGCTGCTGGATGCTGGCTTCGACCGCATTGATCGCATCGACCAGCGCATTGTCCGACGGCTGCGGATGCATCTTCGCCTGGACCGCGATCATGAGCTGCTCGCCCCATTGCAACGTGATCAGGTTAATGACGGAATCGACATCCTTGCTTGCTTCGATATGCGCGCGAATCGCGGCGCGGACTTCGGGTGCGGCGGATTCGCCGGTGATCATGGCCTTGACCTCGCGCGTGACGAACAGCGCCACCACCATCAGCAACACGCCGACCGTGATCGAACCCAGCGCGTCCCACAACGGGTTACCGGTCAGGGCCGTGGCCGAGACCGCGATGAACGCCACTGTCAGGCCGGCCAGGGCTGCGATATCCTCGCCGGCGACCACCATCAGTTCGGATTGCCGGGTCTCGCGAAACCAGGTGAAGAAATTCTTTCCGTTCGAAATCTGATTAATTTCGCGCATTGCGCCCCACAGGGAAAACGATTCCAGCAGCACCGAGACGCCGAGCACCACCAGTGCAATCGTGACGCTTTCGAGCGGTTCCGGATTGCGCAGATGCTTGATGCCTTCCATGACCGAAAAAGCGCCGCCGACGAAAAACAGCAGCAGCGCCACCATCATTGCCCAGAAGTACACCACGCGGCCGTAGCCCATCGGATGACCATCGTCGACCGGCTTCTTCGCCTCTTTCAATCCGATCAGCAGGAATACCTGGTTGGTGCAATCGGCCAGCGAATGGATCGCCTCGGCCAGCATCGCACCCGAACCGGTCATCGTCGCAGCAACAAATTTTGCGATGGCAATTCCGCCGTTGGCGCCGAGGGCGTAAAAAATTGCGCGGGTCGAACCGTCTGCATTGGAAGCCATGGCTTGAAATTAAAAAATACAAAGCAGCCACCTTAGCGGCTGACTGCAGGAATGGCAAGGATTGCAAGGAACCGATGCACTGCCGAGTTTCGTTGATTCAAGCTGCCTTCGATTCGATCAACCCGGTTGATGGAACCAAAGTTGACGTTGCGTTTCTATTCAAGCGCAGGCATGCATTCCCTTGGCGCGAACGCGTTGGTTCGCTGCATATCTTGCGCTGCATGCCATGTTCAGTTCTCGCGCCGCACATTTCATCTTTCAGGAGAATCTCTATGTATAAACGAATCGCCCTCGTAGCATGCGTCGTCACGCTGGCTGCCTGCAGCTCGATGTCAGGTCGTTCGTCCGGCACCTCCGGTTATGGGAGCGGTAGCGGATCGTCCGGCAGCTCAGGTAGCATGAGCACCAGCCCGGATTCCAGTGGCGGCAGTGGTAGTGGCAGCAGCGGCTCTTCGGGCTCGTCGAGCATGCCGGGTTCGTCAGGTGCCACGATGCCCGACTCTTCAGGTAGCTCCGGTAGTTCTGGCGGCATGGGTGGTAGCAGTGGCTCGTCCGGCAGCATGGGTAGCGGCAGCAGCGGTTCGTCCTCGGGCAGCAGCGGCGGCTCGACGGGTGGTTCCAGCACCTATGGCGTACCGTCGGGAACCTCAGGCACGCCGATGCCCGCTCCAAACTCTCCCAATGGTGGCGTCTTGCCACCGACCGACCCCAGCGGAAAATAATCCATCCGGCCTGCGGCCTGTTTGATCTGCCTGTTTCGCAAAACCATGCCGGCATACCGCGTGAGGATGCCACACTGCACTTCGGCGTCCGATGTCCGATGTCCGATATTCGATATTCGACGTCGAAGGTAACGTCGATGTCGATGTCGATGTCAAGGCAGTCGACGTCAAGGCACCGCCGGCTTCTCAGATGGTGATGCTGCCCCGGCCGATGTCGACCACGCGACCTCCAACCCGGATCGCGTGGTCGGCCGTGACCTCGAGGGTCAGGCGGCATGGCCGTTCGATCGCATCGCCCTGCCTGACCGCCAGACTGGCCGGCAAGCTGGCACCCGTGGAAATCAGCCAGCCGCCCAGATTGGCGCAGGCCGAACCGGTACCAGGATCCTCGAACACGCCGCCGCCGTGCATGGTGAAAAAATAGCGCACCTCGACCTGCTGTATTTCAGCGTCCGATTCTGTGAACGCAAAGACATAGGCGCATTTGCGGCCCAGGCTGCTCAGTGGCCAGTCGGCCAGCAGCGTGCTCGGCGGCAGCGCCCGCCGTACCGCCTCGACGGTTTTGACAGGCACCAGCAACTGGTCGGCACCGGTGTCGACCCAGAGCGGGCTCGAAGCCAGGTCCGCTGCATCCAGGCCAAGCATGGCGGCCACTGCATGATCCGGCAGGCCGGCAGGCCGCGTCGATGGCGCGCCCGCGTTGGGTGCGACCAGCGTCCAACGATCGCCTTGCGCCGAGACCGGCACCAGTCCCGCCTTGAAAGCTAGCGTCAACCGATCGCGCCCGCCCGAAATTGCCCGCAGCACGTGCGCCGAACCGAGCGTCGGGTGGCCGGCAAAGCGCATCTCGTATCCGGTGGTAAAGACCCGCACCTGCGCATCGGCGACATCCGATGGCAGCAAAAAAGTGGTTTCCGACAGATTGAACTGACGTGCCAGCGCCTGCATGGTGGCGTCGTCCATGCCGGTCGCATCCTCGAAGACGCACAGCGGATTGCCGCCAAAGGTACTCTCCGCAAAAACATTCACGATACGAAAATCATAGCGGGCCATGGCAGCTCCAGTCGGTTCAGAATGCCGCCAGCGTAGCCGAAGCGGCCGGCGTGCGCCATGCACACCTTGCCACGACCTTAGCCGGACCCATGCTGCCGGAAGGGGCAGCAGTGGACTGGCCGGCGCGGCAGGCCACTGGCGGGCCTGGATTGCGCTACACTCGAAAGCAACTTTTCAAGCGAGTCCGCCATGTTCACCGCCAGCCGCACCCCCAAACTAAAAACCGTGCTGATCGCCAGCGGCCTGATCCTGACCCTGGCGATGGGCGTGCGGCACGGTTTCGGTTTCTGGCTGCAGCCGCTGTCGCAAGCCCATGGCTGGACCCGCGAGACCTATTCGCTGGCGCTGGCGCTGCAGAACCTGATGTGGGGCATCTTCGGTCCCTTCGCCGGCATGGCGGCCGACCGTTACGGTACGGCGCGGGTGGTGATCGGCGGCGCCTTCCTGTATGCGGCCGGATTGATCTGGATGGCCCTGGTGGCGCAACCCACCCTGTTCGTGCTGGGGACCGGCATCCTGATCGGCGCAGCCCTGGCCTGCACCGCCTTCGGCGCCATCAGCGGCATCATCGGGCGCATCGCACCGGAAGCGAAGCGCTCCTGGGCTTTCGGCCTGTCCTCGGCGGCGGGCTCGTTCGGCCAGTTCCTGCTGATGCCGGTCGAGCAGCAGCTGATCTCGCATGCCGGTTGGCAGAATGCGTTTTATGTCCTGGGTGCGCTGGTGGTGGCGGTGATGGTGCCGATGGCATTTTTCCTGCGCGAGCCGGCCGTGGTCAAGTCCAGCGGCCCGCAGCAAAGCATTCTCGAAGCCACCCGAGAAGCCTTTGCCTACGGCCCGTTCCGCTTGCTGCTGATCGGTTATTTCGTCTGCGGCTTTCAATTGGTGTTCATCGGCGTGCACATGCCGGCGTACCTGAAGGACCGGGGTCTGAGCGACGGCAATGTGGCGGTAGTGGCGCTGGCGCTGATCGGCCTGTTCAATATCTTTGGTTCCTACTACGCCGGCAAGCTCGGCGGCATGTTCCCCAAGCGTTATCTGCTGTCGTCGATCTACATCAGCCGCGTGGTGGTGATCGGTCTGTTCCTGGCAGCGCCACTGAGTTCCTGGTCGGTGTACGTATTCTCGGCGGCGATGGGATTGCTGTGGCTGTCGACCGTACCGCTGACCAATGGCGTCATCGCTGGAATCTTCGGCGTCAAGTATCTGTCGATGCTGTCGGGCTTCGTATTCCTGTCGCACCAGGTCGGCAGTTTTCTCGGCGTCTGGCTGGGCGGTTTTCTGTACACCCGGCAGGGTAGCTACAACACCGTCTGGGGCATCACGATGGTGTTGGGCGTGGGGGCAGCACTGATCAACTTGCCGATCGATGAAAAGCCGATCGCGCGCCTGCAGCTGGCAACAGCCTGATCGGAGAATGCGATGCAACCCACCGAACTGGTCACCACGACGCACCGGCGCCACCCATGGTGGCGCGTGCTGCTCGCCGTGCTGGCTGCTCTGATCCTGGCGCTGATCTTCGCCGCGTATCTGCAACCGGCCTTCATGCTGGATCTGGCCAACCGGTTCATCCTGTGCCTGTGAATTTTTCGGCTTCACTCCCCTCGGCGCGGACCTCGGTTCAGGACCTGGGCGCCTCGCGCATCCGCGAAGTAGCCAATGTCGGTCTCGGCCGCACCGATGTCCTGCCGTTCTGGTTCGGCGAGCCGGATCAGGTGACGCCGGATTTCATCCGCGCCGCGGCAAAGGCTGCGCTTGATGCGGGGGATACCTTCTATACCCATAACTGCGGCTTGCCAGCCTTGCGCGCGGCGCTGGCAACCTATCTGTCGGGTTTGCACGCGCGCCGAATCGACGCCGAGCGCATCGCCGTCACCTCGTCCGGCGTCTCGGCCCTGATGTTGCTGTCACAGCTGATCGTGCATCCCGGCGACCGCGTGGTTGCGGTCACGCCGCTGTGGCCGAACCTGTTCGAGATTCCGAAAATTCTTGGCGCCGAAGTGATTCAGGTGCCGTTGCAGTTCGGCGCCACGTGGGAACTCGATGTCGACCAGTTGCTGGCGCAGCTGATACCCGGCACCCGTGCGGTGTACATCAACTCGCCCAACAATCCGACCGGCTGGGTCATCACGCGCGAGCAGCAGCAACGCATCCTTGCGCATTGCCGCGAGCACGGTATCTGGATCGCGGCCGACGATGTGTATGAGCGGCTGGTGTTCGGTGCCGTTGCCGACCATGGCGACCAAAACAGCGCACCCTCGTTTCTCGACCTGGCCGAGCCACACGACCGAGTGGTGTGTGCCAACAGCTTTTCCAAATCCTGGCTGATGACCGGCTGGCGGCTGGGCTGGGTGGTGGCGCCGGCCTCGATGATGGCCGACCTGGGCAAGCTGATCGAATACAACACCTCGTGCGCGCCGGGTTTCATTCAGCAAGCCGCCATCGTGGCGATCGAGCAAGGCGAACCGGTGATCGCGGCGACTGTTGCGCGCTATCGCGAGGCGCGTGACTACCTGCATGCGCAATTGAATCGGATACCGGGGATTTCGGCCCCGCTGCCTGGCGGCGCGATGTATCTGTTCTTCAAGCTCGATGGCTGCAACGACTCACTGTCGTTGTGCAAGCAATTGGTACGCGAAGCTGGCCTCGGCCTGGCGCCGGGCAGCGCCTTCGGGCCGCAGGGCGAAGGCTACGTGCGCTGGTGTTTTGCGGCATCGACCGAGCGGCTGGCCGATGGCGTGCATCGGCTAGAGAGGTTCCTGAACGCTGGTTAGCCTGGACGCGCGTTGATTTGTTCGTCCACCAGGTCATGAAAGGTTTCCCACTCGGACTGGATCCCTTGCACGTGCGGCTCCCATTGCTCCGGCGATATCCTGGGATGGTCGCGTTGCATCCGTTCTGCGACCGCCGCATGCCAGCCTTCGGGTGGTGCATCACTCGCCAAGGTCGGGTTTTGTTCCAGCATCTCTTGCAAGACGCTTTTGGCGACAGCGAACGTAACATCGCGCATTTCTGCCGTGGTGATCGCGGGGGGGGCCACGCCGGTAATTTCCTTGTTCATTTCGGCATAATTGGACAGCGGCAGGCCGATCGTCTGCATCACCTCTTCACACAAGCGCGTGTCGCACATGCCTGAACCGCTGTCGAGCGCCGTGATCAACGCTGTCATGCCGTTGCGCCGCGCTTCGGACTGGTGCGCCTCGGGCGTGCGTGCCCATTGTGCTTCGAGCGCCAGGAATGTGTAGCCGAGCACGTGGCCGGCGGATCGATCGAATTCATTGAAATACTCCCCTGCCTCGCCCTGACCTTTTCGAAACATCAAGGCGGCGACCTCGCGTGCATGCGCCAGGACTTGTGGATCCGGCGATGCCGCGTTTGTCTCGGCCCCCATGGCCTGCATCAAACGCGCTTCGATTGCCGCCAGCTCAGCGCGCTGTGCATGGGTATCGCCGCACAGATTGTCGGGAAACTGCCCAGCTACTTCGTCCAGTCGTTTCTTGAATGCGTCGGTCAAGAAGGTGGTGTGCACATTCATGCCGTTGGCGACCGCCTCGCGCAGTTCACCGACATCAGCAGCGATCGCCGGTAAAAGCAGCTGGGGCACGGTCAGGCCGGCAAGGACTCGCTGTTCCATCGCGGCCCGTACTGCCATGATTTCAGCGTTCGGCAAGGGGTTGTACTGCAAATTGATTTCGGTTTCGGCTGGCAGTTCCAGCAAGCATCGCGGCACCTGGGTGAATTGATTCCCCTGCAGATCCAGGTGGCGCAGATGGCGCAGTTGCGCGATGTCGTTCGGCAAGTCGGTCAGGTGGTTGTTGGCCAAGCCAAGCGTATGAAGTGACTTGGCTTGTCCCATCCCGGCGGGAAAGCTGGTCAATCGGTTGCCGCCCAAATCAAGCACACTCAGGGACTGGGCGTGTCCCATCTCGGCGGGGAAACTGGTCAGTGCGGTGCCCCTTAAAATAAGCGTGTGTAGTGATTGAGATTGCCCCATCTCGGCAGGAAAACTGGTCAAGGGGTTCTCGCTCAAATCAAGCGTGTGAAGTGACTTGGCTTGCGCCATTTTGGCGGGGAAGCTGGTCAATCCGGTCAAGACCAAAATAAGCGTATGAAGCGACTCGGCTTGCGCCAGTTTGGCGGGAAATTTCTTCAGTGGGTTGAAGGTCAAATCAAGCGTATGAAGTGACTTGGATTGCCCCATTTTATCGGGGAAGCTGGTCAGTCCGCTTGACTTCAATATAAGCGTATGAAGTGACTTGGCGTGCGCCATTTCAGCGGGGATGCCTTTGAGTTGGTTGTGGCTCAAATCAAGCGTATGAAGTGTCTCGACTTGCGCCATTTCAGCAGGGATGCTTTTGAGTCGGTTGAAGCTCAAATTAAGCACGTGAAGTGACTTGGATTGGCCCATTTCAGCGGGAATGCTGGTCAGCCGGTTGTCGCTCAAATCAAACGTATGAAGCGACTCGGCGTGGGCCATCTCGGCGGGGATGCTGGTCAGTTGGTTGTAGCTCAAATCTAGCGTATGAAGTGACTTGGCCTGGGCCATTTCAGGAGGTAAACCGGTCAGTCGGTTGTTGCGCAAGCCAAGCGTATGCAGTTCCTTGGCTTGTCCCATCTCGGCAGGAATGCTGGTCAAATTTTTGCTGAATAAATCAAGCAGTCGTGGAGGCTCTTGCATTTCTGAAATACTTGTTGGATTGGCGCAGCCCAGTGTTTTTTTAAGTTCGGCAAACACCTCCACCCGGGATGTACCGCTTTGCGTGGCAGCCCAACGATCAAGGGCGGCGTCAAGCTGCGCTTTGCGAACCCTGGGCGACACAGGCGCGGGATTGCCTGCGGGTTGCGTGAAGCCCGGTTGTCCGGAGACGCCAAAGCAGGCGGCAAACGGCCGAAGCTGGCGCGTCGGCCGTGGCGGGCGGGAAGGGCGTGCCTCGGGCACTGGCGCCTGTGCCGCTGCGGGAACAGCCTCCGCTGCGGCGGCAGCGTCAGGCACCGTATAAATCCTGCGCCGAGGCGCGTTGCTAAATATGGGCATGAAAAACGACTCCTTGAATCATCAAAGGTGCCCATGCATTGCACTCCCAAACTTGCAGAGTTCGTACGTCCCATGGTTGCTTGCAGTCATTGTGCTCGGCAGACGTGGGATGCATGGAACAAAAGGCATTACGCCGAGCATATCCAAGAGTGCTTGTAAGATATTTCTCTATTAGAATCTATTAGAATCTATTAAATATTTGAATTGAATCAGTGGCAATTCGACGTATCCACAGCACCCGAAAAATTTGAAAAATTCAACTTGATCCTCCGTGATCGATCAACTGGTTGCAGCGTTGGCATGTTTGAAGTTGGTCAAGGCGCTGCTGACTGGCTGGCACCGCCGGGTACAATGACAAGATGCAGATCACCCTCCCCGAACTCGAGCAAGCCATCAATCACTGGCGCATCGTCCATCCTTCACGCGGCGAAGAACGCGCCCTGTCGGTAGAAGTGAATGCGCTGGCGAACGTCTATGCCCTGATGATCTTTCAGCAGGCTAAGACCGTGTCGCTGGAATCGATCGAACCGCAGGCGCGGCAATTGCTGATCGACTGGCTGCAGCAGCGCGCGCAGGCCTGAGTCGAAGACTCGTGTTTATTTTGGGCCGGTGCGGTAAAAGCGCCTGCTCGGTTCAGTTGCGCGAATTGAAAAACGCCGTGTCCGCATCGAGCGGATACATGGGTCGGCGCATTTTCGTGAACGGAAACAGCGCGTAATTCGAACTGGTAGGTCCACCGCTGTCGGCATCGCATTCCACCAGGCCGCGCGCGATCGGTAAAAACACCGGGCGGCAATACATGCGTGACTTCAGCAGCAGATAAGTCTGTTGCGCCGGATCGATGCCCACGCAAGTGAAGACGCCGACATCGTAAGGCTCCACCCGCTCGCGCGTGACGACGATCTGCGCGGCGCCGATGTCGAACAATACGGTGTCGCCCATCTTCAGTAGCGAGCCGGTGTAGATCGGCCCGGTCACGACGATTTCACCCTGGCTGATGGCTCGCACCACGCCAGTCACCTGCATCGGCGTCTTGTGCAGGCCCTGTGCCGGCAGGTCGGTACCGTTGCCGAGCGCGAGGGTAATGTTGGCGCCGATACCCGCCGCCATCAGGGCATCGACTGCCTTCGGATCGCACAGGGGGCCGACGGCGATGTCGCGCAATCCTGCCGCCAGCGCCGCTTGCAATACATCCATGGTGTCGCAACTGCCGCCCGACATGACGTTGTCGCTGTGGTCGAGAATCAGGACCGGACCGCAGCCCGGACCGGCCGCCAGCGCCAAGGCCCGCTGCATCGATTGCGCCGCCGGTTCGCTGGCGTAGACAAAGCCGTCGCGCGCCTCCCAGATCTGTTGCGCAAGATGCGCAGCGGCCGCATCCGCACGTGCCGCACCGTTGCCATCGGTATCGTCGGCCACCACGATCACCGACATGCCGACATCCTGAAAATCGGCCAGCGAAAAACCGGCCATCACGGTCACTGCCAGAATGCCCGGTTCGGCTTCGGTTGCGATTGCCGCTTCGACCGCACGCTGCATGGCGCTGCCCGCCGTCGAGGTATTGCTCAGCAGCGTGTGCGACAGCAGCGGCAACTGACGCCAGCCGATCGCCGGTGCGATGCGTTCGGCCAGCAAGTCGGCCAGCAGGCGCCCGGCATGGGCGCCGGTCTGGTACATGTCGATGTGCGGATAGGTCTTGAAGCCGACGATGATGTCGCAATTTTCGACCATGGCCCGGGTCACGTTGCCGTGCAGGTCGAGCGCCACGCACAGCGGGACATCGGGCGCGATCTTGCGGATGCGCTGTAGCAGGCTGCCTTCGCCATCGTCGGTGCCGTGCGCGACCATGGCGCCGTGCAGGTCGAGCATGATGGCGTCGCATCCGTCCGTCACGGCCGCCAGGATCGCGGTGCAGATCGCATCGTAGGCGGCGGCGTCGACGGTGCCGCTGGGGTTGGCGGTGGCGGCAACCGGCGTGACCAGGATTACATCGTCGAGCGTGGCGGCGATGTCGATGAAAGCGCCCATGGCCGTGCGCGCACCCTGCTGGTCGCGCCGCGCCGCCTCGCCCCATTGCGGCGCGAATGCCGACAGCGGCGTTGTGACCGGTGAAAAGGTATTGGTTTCGTGATTGAAGCGGGCGATGACGATCTTGCGCGGCATGTTCAATGCTCCTGTTCGGACGATCCTGGAACGACGCGATTGGTTTTTTTCAGTGCGATGCCAGATGACGCGCTTGCCGCATCGGCAGCGCTGCCTGCAATCCCTGTGCCTTGTCGGCCGCCTTCTTGCTGGCGACATGTTCCTTTTGCTGGGCGCGGCGCGGCTGGCCGGCATAGTCACTTGCCAGCGTGGCGGCCACTTCAGTGTCGGCATGGCCCTGCGTGGCCAGCCACTGCGCAACCAGTGCGGCCAGGCGATCCAGCGCGATCCGGTGAGTGGCGTCAGTCTGCCCATACAGCCAGTCCGACAGCGCCATGAAGCGTGCGAACGGGCTGGCCCCCAGGATCAGCGGCAGGGTGTGCGCAAAGCGTCCGGAGTTGGCAACCAAATCCCAGTAACGCGCGAAGCGCACCAGGCGCTGCATGTCGGCAAAGTCGATCAGGCTGGTGGCCAGGATGGTGTACGGCGGATGGGCATCGAAGATCAATCCAAACGGTTCGGTATGCCGGATGATCGGCGTGCCGCGCAGGCGCTTCAGGATACCGAACTGGATTTCATGCGGCGCCAATTCGATCAGGCGGTCGAAGCCCCGGGCAAAACTGGCGATGTCCTCCCCCGGCAATCCGGCGATCAGGTCGACGTGCAGGTGGGCGTTCGAATGCGCCATCAGCCAGCGGATGTTCTCGGCGGCCTTGTCGTTGTCCTGGCGCCGGCTCACCAGCGCCTGCACGGCGGGATTGAAGCTCTGGATGCCGATCTCGAACTGCAGCGTGCCGGCCGGGAAACGCGTGATCGCTTCTTTCAAGGCATCCGGAAGATGGTCGGGCACGACTTCGAAATGCGCATACACCGGGTCGTCCGGATGGGCCGCCAGCTTGTCCAGAAAAAACTGCATCAGTTTCAGGCTGGTCTTGATGTTCAGATTGAAGGTGCGGTCGACGAATTTGAAGAGCCGCGCGCCGCGCGCATGCAGGGTTTCCAGCTCAGCCAGGAAGCGCTCCGCCTCGAACGGCCAGGCAGTCTTGTCGAGCGCCGAGAGGCAGAATTCGCACTTGAACGGACAGCCGCGCGAGGCTTCCACATACAGCGTGCGATGCGCGATGTCGGTGTCCGAATACAGGTCGTAGGGCAGCCTCAGCTCGGCCAGCGGCGCTTGCACGCCGGCGTGGATTTTCATCAGCGGTTGCGGACCATTGAGGATCTGGCGGCACAGTTGGGCGAAGCTGACATCGCCCCAACCGGTGATCAGGTAATCGGCCAGCGTGACGATCGGTTGTTCGCCGGGTTCATGCGAGACCTCCGGGCCACCGAGAATGATTTTTACGTGCGGCGCGACACGCTTTAACATCGCGACCAGTTTCGTGGTTTCCTCGACATTCCAGATGTAGACGCCGAAGCCGATGATCGACGGCGCATGGGCGAGGAGCTTTTCGACGATGTCGGCGGTGCGGGTGCCGATGACGAACTCGACCAGGCGCGTCTGCGGCTGCAGTTCGGCCATGTTGGCCTGCAGGTAGCGCAGGCCGAGCGAAGCATGCGCGTAGCGCGCATTCAGGGTGGACAGGACGATCGTCATGGGGAGTGGGGCCGTCGCAGCAATGTCTGCGACCGGTGCCCCGGCAGGAAAGCGGAAAGCGTCATTTTACGCTGGCCGCCTGGCGTTAGCCGATCAACCTTCCTTGGCCATTTCCTTTTCCTGCAAGGTGCGCCACATGACCTTGCCGGTGGCCGACTTTGGCAACGCATCGACGAACTCGACCAGTTTCGGCACCTTGTAGGCCGCCATGGTGTCGTGCGCCCACAGCATGATCTGGTCGGCGGTGACTTCGACGCCGGGTTTCCTGACCACCACCGCCTTGACAGTTTCGCCCCGGTACGGATCGCGCGATGCGATGATGCAGCATTCCTGGATCGCCGGATGCTGGTACATCATCGACTCGACTTCGGCTGGCCAGATCTTGAAACCGCTGGCGTTGATCATCCGCTTCAGACGGTCGGTGAAGAAGAAAAACCCTTCCTCGTCCATGTAGCCGAGGTCGCCCGAACGGAAGTACTGTTTGCCGCCGATTTCGATGAATGCTTCGCGCGTTTTCTCGGGGTCGTTCCAGTAGCCCTTGAACACCTGCGGACCCGCCATGATGATTTCACCGACCTCGTTCGGCCCCAGCGGCGCCAGGGTGGTCGGATCGATCTTTTTGTAGGGTTGGATCACTCGAATTTCGGGCGCCACGCAACAATAAGGAGCATGTTTATGGCAACAACTTCATTCACACACGTGATTGGCGATGGTC